>JAUWBQ010000013.1 GCA_030601645.1 Candidatus Bathyarchaeota archaeon
GACTACATGAAGAAGATCGCTCGGAGCGCCGAGAACTGGACCCTGGAGATCAGCCCCGAGTCCCACGACGACCGCGTTCGCAGGGTCATGGGGAAACCCTACACCGCCGACCAGATGGAGAAGACCATCCAGCTGGGCGTCGAGCACGGCTGCCAGAAGTTCGACGTCTACTTCATGGTGGGCCTGAGCCAGCAGACCGGCAGATCGGCCCTCGACAGCGTCGAGTACAGCAGGCGCCTGTACCAGAAGTTCGGGAAGGAAGCCGGGATATACACATTCATCGCGCCCATGGCCCCCTTCCTGGATCCCGGCAGCGCGATCTTCGACGACCCAAGGAGGTACGGATACACCCAACTGTACAGGACCCTGCGGGAGCACAAGCAGGCACTCTACCAGCCCAGCTGGAAGCTCTACCTCAGCTATCAAACGGACTGGATGACGAGGGACGAGATCACAGAGACCACCTACGAAGCCATGATCAGGATGAACAGCCTCAAGGCCGAGAAGGGGGTCACCGATCCCAGAGATGCGTCCAAGGTCGCCGCCGGATTGAACCTGGCCCGGGACGTCATGAGGAAGATAGACGCGATTATGGCATCCACATCAGAAGAGGCGGAGAGGAACCGACAGTACCGGCGGCTCCGCTGGGAGATAGAGGAGACGAAGAAGTCGACGGGCCTGGCAAAGAAGGAGCTCAGGATGCCGGGGACGGCCGGGATCAGGTTGAAGGGGGCTCTGAAGTACCTCGTCAGGCTGTTTAGGAAGTCCAAGTAGCCTAGGGGAAGAGCAGCTTCTCCACCTTCTTGAGGGCTTCCACGCCCTTTACCTCGAAGGCCTGGAGGGGCAGCTGCACCACGGGCATGGAGGGGCTGTATGTTCTCTCCAGAACGTCTATGTACTTGAGCTGCATCTCCCTCCGGCTCCTGTTGAAGCCGGAGTTCGCGGCCTCAGGTGTCAATACGTGGTTGATGACTATGCCCCTCACTATGATGCCGAAACTCTTCAGGTCCTCGGCCACCCTCTGGGTCTGGTTCACCCCTAGAGCCTCGGGTATGGTGACGAGGAAGGCCTTGGTCCCCTCGTCCTTCATCATGTCCAGCACGTTCTTGGCCAGCTGCTCCCACTCGGCTATGATCTTCAGCGGGTCTCTCTTGGATCTTCCCTGGGTTAAGGCGTCCAGGGCGCTTTTGACCCGGACGTACATCTTCGCGGCCTCTCCCAGGTGAACGTAGAACATCTCCTGTATCTTGAGGAGGTTGAGGGTTCCCCCCGCGGGCGCCGTGTCCCAGACGATGATGTCGTAGTCGCCGTCTTTGTAGAGATCATAGACGTAGCTGAGGGCGAACTCCTCGGCTATCCCGGGCGCGCCCGCCACGTACTCGATGATACCCTCGTCCACGGGAAGGAAGGACGAGATCACCTCGTAGACGACGTCGCCGAACTTATCCTTCCAGAGCTCGACGACCCTATCGTAGTCAAGCTCGACGGCGTCGAGGCCCGGCACGGCCTCTACCGGGGTGATGTCCCCCCGGACATCAATCTCCAGCATGTCGGATAGGGAGGGCGCCGGATCCGTAGACAAGAGGAGTGTGCGGAGCCCCCGCTGGGCGAAGTGGACTGCTGCCGTCGAGGCGCATGTGGTCTTGCCGACGCCCCCCTTGCCGCAGAACATGACGATCTTCGGCGTCTCCTCGTCGAGGAACGCTAGGCCTTCAACGCTCATGGACTCACCTATTTTCCATTGACGTTCTAGATAAAGGTTCAGAGCGGGGGAAGTCGGAGCCTTTCGACGCATTTATGAGCTGATACATGATTTTAGGGAAGAAGCGATCCGTCGTGACTGTCTGGCGGGAGGTCGAGGACGCCCTCGAGTCTATCATCGATGACTACGAGAGGGTGAACCATGTCATCTCCTTATTCCAGGACGACAAGGCCAGGATCAGAGGATTGGAGAAAATAGGCCCCCAGGAGGGTGTAGGCTTGGAACTGGGATCCGGACCGGGGAACTTCACCGAGATGCTCCTCCGATTCGTCGGGGACCCCCTCCTATGCTTGGATTATTCAGACAGGATGCTGTCTGTAGCCAAGACCCGGAACGGAAGCGAGAACGTGGGTTTCGTGAGGGGGATCTTCGAGGCACTGCCGTTCCGGGGGGATGCCGTATCGTTTGTCGGTGCTGCGTACGCTATTCGGGACTCCACAGACAAGGAAAAGGCCCTTGAGGAGATCGGGAAGATCCTGAGAAAAGATGGCAGGCTACTGGTCATCGACATCGGTAAGCCCAACAACAGGATCGTTAGGGGGGTCTTCTCCCTCTACATGCGATATGTTGTGCCTTTGCTGGGCGGACTCGTGACAAGGTACGGGTACAGGAACCCATGGAACATCCTCTACAAGACATATGAGCTTCTGCCCGTTAACGGAGAGCTGGAGAGTCTGATGGGGCATGTGCTGGGTCATGCCGAGGTGGAGGAGCGGGCCTTCGGCGGCCTGATCATAGCGACTGCGGTGAAATCATGAGGATTACACGCCTGGCAGTAGGCTTCCGCGGAGCCTGATGGCCTCGTCCATCCCGTCGACACCCTCCAGAATCACCACACCGCTCTTAAGAACGCTCCCCTTCACGGGCCCTTTGCTGAAGGTGGTTCCCAGCTTCGCCTCGACGCTGGGCTGGTAACCCGCGGCCCTCAGACGGCTATTCAAACCTGCCAGGTCGATGTCGAGGTCGTCGTCCGGGGTGAACACGAAGACCCTGCGGCCCTCCCTCCCGCATATCTCCTGGACCGGGTCGTGCTTTATGGTCGAGGGCTCGGAGCGGGGCTTACTTCCGCAGACTGGGCAGGTCTCCACCTTCGCGAGGACGATCTTCTCGAAGGACAGGTCCTCTAGGTCGCAGAAGATGAGTTTGTTCGCAAGATTAGGAGGTCTACCAAGCAGGACTCTCACCGCCTCGGAGACCTGGATGCTAGCAATGATGCTGATCACGGATGGGTGTACGCCAGCCACGGCGCATGTGGGGAGGGCGTCGTCGTCCATGTTGCCTTGGAAGCATTCGAGGCAGGCCGTATCGCCGGGGATGAAGGTGGAGGCGTTGCCGATGTGGGTGATGACCGCTCCATATATATACGGAATCCCCAGATTGACGCAGGCCCTGTTGAGGGAGTACCTGGACGACATGCTATCGAGGCAGTCCACGACCAGATCCACGCCCTCGATGAGCCTCTCGGCGTTCCCCGGTGTCAGGCCCATGGGGACGGGCTCGACCTCGACGAAGGGATTCAACAGCTCCAGTCTCTCGGCGGCGGCCTCGACTTTGGGGTGGCCGATCCTGTCCATGCCGTATATGTGCTGCCTTTGGAGGTTCGACACCTCCACCACGTCCCTGTCAACGATCCTGAGGTACCCTACACCTATAGAGGCCAGCTGTATCGTCACGGGGCTGCCCAGGCCGCCGACGCCGACGACGCAGACTCGGGCCTCTTTCAGCCTCTTCTGGCCCGTCGCGCCGATTTCGTCTAGGACTATCTGTCTGGAATAGTACTCAAGCTCCTCTTCCGAGAGTCCCTGAACGTTGAAGGGTGACATTGTACCCATCGAACTTGTGTGCACTGAACTCAATAAGTTATGTGTGTCATGGCCTCGTTTTTCGCCTGTGAAGGGGGACAAACGGGCTTGTCTACTTGTCTCAAAGGAATGTGGATAACAGGAGGCCGATGCTGGTCAACAGTGCCATGGACAGGATCCACTGGATGTTTGCGCCCAGAGCGGGGATCAGCTTCTCGAGGTCGCTGTGATTCGCGATGGCTCCCCTGGCGGCCTTCAGAGCCGTGGGCAGGGTCAAGAAGGTCACGAGCGTCGTCCACGGCAGCAGCCTGAATGCGATACAGACCAGAACCCAGGCGTAGGTCGAGGCCACGAGGCCAGCGTAGACCTTGGACGCCCTCTCCAGGCCGAGTACCATTACTATGTTCCTCCGCCCGGTCTCCCTGTCGGGCTCCAGATCCGGGAACTCGTTTATCAACAGGAGCGCCGCCCCGAGGATGCCGGGTATCACCGCTGGGACGAAGGCCGAGATGCTGTATCTTCCGGTCATTATGAAGTACGCTCCGACGGCCATCAGGAACCCGAAGTTTATCCCCGTGAACAGCTCGCCCACGTACCAGCGGGAGAGGAAGGGCGTGTAGAAGTAGATGGTGAACGCCGCAAACAGGATGAGGGGGAGGAGCATCCACCCCATGGCGTAGGCGAAGTATACACCGATGGCGCCGCCCAGGATGAGGCATGCGAGGGCGAAGTGGTACACGCTCCTGGGGTTTAGATCTCCAGCGGGGAGGATTCCGCTGCCCCCGCTGAAGGGCGTCCTCGTGGTCTTCAGGTCCAAGCCGCTCTCATAGTCAAAGTAGTCGTTTATCACGTTGATGCTTATGTGGGCGAGCAATACGCCGACGAGGCCCAGGATAGAATGAAACACGTTGAAGCTCCCTTCGATGTACGCCGCTGCCAATCCCACAGAATAGTTGAGGGGCGTCAGTAGGAGGAAGCTGGGTCTGGTCTCCTTGAACCAGATTTTCAGATCCATTTCGGGTGATCCTTGACTGGTGGAGGAGGTCGTATTTATATTTCTTCCCGATTTTCCCGGCTGAGCTGAAAAGCCTCAAAGTTAAAATATATAATACGAGGCATACTTTAGGATTCGAAAGTACAGGAGTGGGCGTTTGTTTAATTTCAATGAAGCCCTGGGCGATAAACTAGGATTCATCAACAAGGCACTGGAGGAGCTTAACCTCTCATACGTCCACTCCATTCTCCGGGTCCCAGCGAAATATGCGATCACAGGCAGCGGTAAGCGCCTCAGGCCGATAATATGCACATTCTGCGCCGAGGTCGCGGGGGGGGATTATAGGGACACCAAGGAAGCGTTCCTTGCCCTTGAGCTGATCCACAACGGGACTCTGGTCCACGACGACATCATCGACGAGGACCTCTTCAGGAGGGGCCGCCCCTCGACTCAGGTCAAGTTCGGCGGAAAACGGGCCGTCCTCACCGGGGACGCCCTGCTCAGCCTGGGCCTCAAGTACGCCGCCATGACGGGGAGGCCGAGCGTGGTCCACTGGCTGTCGGAGACGGCCCTCAAGATGGTCCAGGGGGTGGCCCTCCAGACCTTCAACCGGAGGAAGCTGGTCAATGAGGAGGCCTATCTCAACATAAACTACCTGAAGAGCGGAAGCCTCTTCGAGGCGGCGGCGGCCCTGGGCGGGCTGATGGGATCCCAGAATCCGGAGGACTCAGCGAAGCTGGCGGAGTTCGGAAAGAACTTCGGGAACGCGTATCAGATCAGGGACGACGTATGCGGGGTCTTCGAGAACAAGGACGACGATCTTTCGAGAAACGACCTCCTGAACGGTGATGTCTCCCTCCCCTTCATATACGCCCTTGACTCAGACATCTCAGAGAGAGACCGGATCACCATCACGTCCGCTTACCTCGGCCAGAGCGACAAGGTGGACATTGAGGAGGTCCAGCGCATCTACGGGGATACGGGGGCGCTGGAGAGATGCATGGCGAAGATGAACGAGTTCGCCGAGCGGGGACGGATGTTCCTTGCAGACTTTGAGAGGTCGGAGGCGAAGGAGTTCCTCAACTACATCATGGACCAGTACTACCGCAAATTCAGCCCGGGGATTAAAGTCGGCGTGATAATCTAGGTGCACAGTCTTCATCCTTTAAAAATGGGTGGTTATTAATACGTTGAACCGTGGAGGCCTGAACCTTGTATGACGTCGTCGTTGTTGGGGCGGGTCCAGGGGGCTCTATGACGGCTAAAACCGCGGCGGAGAGGGGGCTCGAGGTGCTCCTCCTTGAGAGGGAGCTGGAGGTTGGCGTCCCAGACAAGTGCGGGGAGTTCTTGCCGAGCCTCCAGGAGATGAGACGACTGGCCCCCGACGTATCAGACCTGGAGGGCCTCTTCGACCCCCCAAATTTCTGCATAGTAAACCGCACCAAATATGTCAAGTTCGTCTTCCCGAACGAGGTGGAGATCGCCGTTCCCTTCCAGGGTCTGGTCATCGAGAGGAAGCTGTTCGACAAGCATCTGGCCAACGAGGCAGCCCGGGCGGGAGCCGAGGTCGCCCCCCTCACCAGGGTCGTCGACCTCCTCAAGGGCGGGAGAGGGGTGAAGGCAAAGAACACGGATGGAGCGATCGACATTCCGGCGAAGACGATCGCATGCGCAGATGGCGCCTACTCCCTGATAGCCAGGAGGGCGGGACTCCCCGTGTCGAGGGACCCCTTGGACTACGGCATAGGCTACCAGTACGAGATGGTGAACGTCGAACACGACCACGACTGCGTCGACATGTACTTGGGGGAGGACATCGCCCCAGGTGCCTACGCCTGGATAATCCCAAAGGGGGACGACGTCGCCAATGTGGGCACCGGGGTCCGGCCGCCCTACATGAAGGAGGGGATGGGCATCCGGGACTACCAACGAAACTTCGTCGAGAAGCACCCCGTATCCTCCGCGAAGCTGACCGGGGCCGTGCCGACGGCGATCAAAGCCGGGTGCATCCCCGTCGGGGGGCCGATGGCGAGGACCTGCGCTGGGAATGTCATCGCCGTGGGCGATGCTGGGGGGCACACGATCCCCACCGTCGGCGGGGGGGTTCCTCCCGCCCTCATATGCGGCCGGATAGCGGGAAACGCGTTGGCAGACCATGTCTTAGAAGGGAAGCCTTTGACAGATTTCGACTCGGCGTGGAGGGGGCAGTTGGGGAGGACCCTGGAGAACTCCCTTCGGATGAGGAGGATGAGCGACATCGTGTTCAAGAGCGAGAGGATGATCGACCTGATCACCAGGCGGGGCTGGCTCACGGAGGAGATAGTGACGAAGTTCGTCCTCTGCCAGATGGACGCGAAGATGAGGCTCATCGAGAAGACCCTGGGGAGGATGAGCTAGATCCAGCGGCTTCTGGCCCTCCCTCTATTTTAATGGGTGAATTATGGTAGTAATTGTGAGGTGGCCTCGTGTCGACTGAACGTATCAAGCTCCGCAGGGTAGACCTTGAGCTGGGAGTCTCCATAGAAAGGGATGATGTAGTCGCCTCGGACGAGGCGGTCTGCATCTTCGTCAACGGCGAGTACTACAGGACTCTGATAGCCACTCCCGCCATGATCGAGGAGCTCGTGGTCGGCCATCTGGTGGGAGAGGGGATCATCGACTCGTTGGACGACCTGAAAGAAGTCGAGGTGAACCCGCTCAAAGTCCGCGTGGAGCTCAGCGTAGACGTGGACCTCAACGTCCTGAACATGGGCAAGGTGGACCTTATCACCACAGCCTGCAGCTCACTCTCGACCCCCATCCGCGGCGAGCGGCTCGGCTCGTTGATGGTCGCCTCGAAGATCAATGTGGAGGCGGAGAAGATCTGGGGCATGGTCAGGGAGTTGAACCTCCGGAGCGAGGTATTCCGGGAGACCGGGGGGACCCACTCGGCCATGCTCTGCTCCCTCGACGGCGGGGTCCTCTCCTTCGCGGAGGACGTGGGGAGGCACAACGCCGTGGACAAGGTTATCGGCGCAGGGCTCTTAATGGGAGTTGAAATGGGGGGGTGCGTTCTGATCTCCTCGGGGAGGCAGTCGAGCGAGATAGTCCTCAAGGTCGCCCACAGCGGGATCCCCGTGATAGCATCCGTGGCAGGGCCCTTGAAGTCGGGAATCGGTATCGCGGACGCCACGGGTATAACGCTGGTGTGCTTCGTGCGGGGGCGACGCATGAACGTCTACACCCACAAGGAGCGAATCTTGACCGCATGACAGAAGAGTTAGTTAAATCTCGTTCACTTCAAGAATTTCTCGAAAAACGTCAAGAAGATGTTGAAGAACGGTGTAAAAGGACCCATCGAGCTAAGAATCCGCTTGAGATCTTGGATATCGTCCTTCTCAAGCGTCCGCAAGGTTAGCACAAAGAAAAGGTATGAAACGATATAAGATACACCCCCCAGAATCAGAGTTATCCAATCGTTCAGATTGATGACAGTTAAAAGATAATAGATCACCATGAAAGGTATGGCTGAAGACAAGTAGATCTTTACCGAAGCTTTCCAGTTGACGGTGAACCCGAAGTTTCTCCATATCTGCCAGATATAGTAGAAGAATCCCACTTT
Source organism: Candidatus Bathyarchaeota archaeon (assembly GCA_030601645.1). Next base: position 8,160 of record JAUWBQ010000013.1, read on the forward strand.
CGGGGCTATTATTGAGGTCAAGATTAATCCAGGGATGCCGAATCTGGGGATCAAATAGAAACCTAGGGGTAGTACTGTGCAGAGGTTGAGAAGATTTCCGGTGAATAAGATCTTTGTCTCTCCTTGCCCGTTGAGGAGGCTACCATTGCAGTGTGATCCAATTCCGATGAACAGAAAGTTAATGCAGTAAAGTTGAAGGTAGTAAGCGGTCTGGGGGTAGCTGTTGCCGTACACGATTTGAACTATCGGCCCCGCCAGGAGGATTAGAACCGACGTTATTGGCACGATTATCAGCGCTGCGTATTTCACGGAATTCTGGTATATCATCCCTAGTTTGTCGTTCTTCCGGGGGTCTAATTTTGAAAACAGGGGGAACAGCACTGTCGATATCGGCATTATGAAGAATGTGATCAGCACCGAGAAGTTGACTGCAGCCTGATAGTTCCCGATGCTAAAAGCGTCTATGTGTAGAGCCATCAGAATGTTATAGACTTGGGTTATCGCCCCTGCAATCAGTATGGAGAGAAAGAGGGGAAACCCATAGGACAAGAGGATACGGGATGCCTCAACATGGCTGATGGTAGATTCTTGGTCTGTGCTTCTTCTTAAGAAGGCTGTGATGACGATGATAGAACCGGTGGCTCCCGCGATCATCAGGGATGTCGTGTTTCCAATGACCGCTCCGAGGGCTCCCATACCTATGAAGACCAAAGAGGGGGCGAGAACGCTCTTGAGGATCGATTGAACTATCACCATCAGGCTGACGAACTCCATCCTCTCAAATCCAATGAATATGGATTTGGTTGTGTTTACGAGGGCTTGGGCGAGGAGGTTAACCGAGGCTACTTGGATGAGCAGCCGTATTTCGGGCTGGTGGAACACATTATCGGCCAGATAGCCCGATGAAATGTTCACAATGAGGAGTAAAATTACACTTGCCGTGGTATTGATCAGTAGCCCTGTTGTGAGGAGATTTCTGAGGTCTCCTATCTTGTTCTCGGCTCGGTATTGTGCGATGTATTTCGTAAGGCCACTATTCACACCGGGGTTGGTGAACATCGAGGCCAGGGAGATGGGGATCATCGCTATCGTGATCTGCCCGTAGGAGGTGGAGCCAAGGAATCTTGCGACTATGATTACGGCTATGGCGGTGATGAGGGTGGAGCTCACCTGGCCGATGAGGAGGATCAGGCTACCCCTTGCCGATTGTTGTAGATGGTCGGTGAGGCTGTCTGTCAGCGGGGTTTCCTCCTTTTTTAAGGATCCATTGTGGAATTTTCTCTGTCTCTTATTGTAGGTGGGGTTAATTATCGTTTGTCTCAGGTAGGTTCGATTAGGGCTTCGATGCAGCCCCGGATATAATTCAAATGGTCGTTTTTTGATGCGTTTTAATGTCGTTTGGATTATATTGAACTGTCCTTTTTTGCATTTTTCTTGTCAGATCCACCATATTTATACGATCGATTTTGCGTTGTTCGTTGGTTGGATTATTGTTGAATGCGATTTTTTTAAATGAAGAGTTAAATATCATGTCAGTAAGAGTTAGAAGATTGACAGATATTTTGTAAAATAGCGCCTATAAACAATAAATCGCTAATCGAGTCTCTCTATATTAGTTACTTGACTGGTGGAGGGTGGAATATGCAAACAGGTCTACAGGCAGAGGTCTTGCTCTGCCCCAACTGCAAGGAGGAGGTACCGAAGACTCTTTACTGCCTCAACTGTGGTTATCCGCTTTACAAGATCGAGCTGGATCAACCTGAGGAGGATGTGAAGGTCGTCGTCGATGAGGAGGCTCCTGAGCCCGTTGAAGATGTACCCGTCGTCGAGCCTGAGACGATCGAAGATGTCGTGATCATGGTTGAAGAATTAGCGGAGCTGACTGTTGAAGTTGTGGAGGCCGAGCCGGAGATCGAGGTCGAGGCTGTTGAGGACGTCGTGCCCGTCGAGATCACGGAGTTCGTTGCGGAAGCTGATCCTGAGGTCGAACCAGTTCCGGACGTGGTCGAGGAAGAAGCTGAGCCGATAGTCGATGTTACTGAGCCTGTGGCGGAGGAGGTGCTGAAGATCTCGGTGGATGAGTCCGTTGAGAGCGTCGAGGCCAGCGTGTTCGATGTGGTCGAGGGCCCGGAGATCGAGGACGTCGAGAGGGTGGAGTCCGTGGAGCCCATGGCCGAGATCGTCATCGAACTCGAGCCGTCCTATGAGCCCGATCCCGTGATCAGAGAGGTGATGGAGAACTTTGCGAAGAACATCTCTATGAAGATCAGGCTGGTGGGTCTGCTCAGGGATGGAGGCGTGAAATCCGAGATCTTCGAGAAGCTCTTCGAGAGCTACCTGGCCCGGGGAGAGCTGCTGATGAACAGCCGGAGCGAGATGCTGGAGCGGGTCAGGTACGATCTGGACTCCATGGAGAAGGCTTTGAACGAGGCCCGGGTGGGGCTTGAGGAGCTGGAGATCCGGAGGGCCATCAGCGACGTCTCGGAGGAGGAGTACGCGGCCAAGTCCCCCGGGTTCGAGTGGGACATCAGGCAGTACAAGGACGATGTGGGTAAGAAGAAGGCGGAGATCGCCTACCTTGAGGACATCTCCAGGGTGATGTCGAAGGAGGAGATCTCGGAGCTCATCGAGACCGGTGAGGGCTGCTACGAGATCGTGGACGGCTTCGTGGAGTCCGGGAAGATAGGCTCCGAGACGGCGGCCCGGGTTAAGATATCCTTGGAGGAAGCGCTGTCCTGCCTCAGAGTCTGAGGGTGTAAACCTCAACTCCTTTCCTTTTTTCGTCTTTCATGGTTCTTTGATTCTGATGGGTTTTCGTTGTTACGTTTTCTTTCGTTGATTCGTGACATTCTGTTGAATTAGATTTCGAGTATCTGTTTGTTCTGATGGGGATGCAGTGTAGCTGCGACGTTTGCATTGTGATTCCCACTTATAATGAGGTGGGGACCATCGGGGAGCTCGTTGTCTCCCTTCAGGAGCTTGGCGAGTTTTTTCGCGTGCGTATCGTGATCGTCGATGATGGGAGCGACGACGGGACCCTCGAGGTCTTGGATGGGCTGATGGAGAGGTATAGTAACATCGTCTTGGTTGAGCGGGGGGAGAAGCTCGGTTTCGGTTCGGCGCTTCTCGAGGGGTTCAGGACGGCCCTGAGTCTGGTTCCGGAGCCCGAGTTCATAGTGTCCATGGATGGGGATCTCTCTCACGACCCCGTGGAGTTGCCGTCTCTGGTTGGTTCCTGCGGTGAGGGGGGACTGGTGATCGGGAGCAGATATGTGGAGGGCGGGGCGATCGAGGGCTGGGGGCTGCACAGGCGGGTCGTCTCGTGGGTGGCCAATTTCCTCGCCAGGAGGTTTGCCGGCTTGCCGGTGAGGGATTGCACTTCGGGGTTCAGGTGCTATCATGCGGATGTCGTCCGGGGGGTTGTGGGGGGGTGGGGCTGTTCAGGGTACGATGTTCAGATCGACGTCTTGTTCGAGGCTTTTCGGAGGGGTTTCAGGGTGAGGGAGGTCCCGATCCGGTTCTCGGACAGGCGTAGTGGGGTGAGCAAGCTGTCTGCGATGGAGGTATGGAATTTCATAGCCAGGGTTATCTCGATGTCTCGTCTTCGTCTCAAGCCGTTTCCATGATGTTTTTTCCAGTTGGAGTTATAGAATTTCGTTCATTCTCTTGATCTTGAATTCGGGGTTCAGGGTTCGTAGGATTTCATGGAGTTTTGGCTGTTCGTTCAGGTCGTGGATGGCATCGTCTTCGGTCACCAGGGTTTCTGTCTGGTTGATGGCCGTGGAGAGGATTGTGCAGTCTATATAGTCGTTCATGAGCCTTCTCAGTTTGAAGGCCGTGGAGAGGATGGGGGTGTGGTGGATGGGGGTTTTGTCTATTCTCTCGTCGTGGGCTATGGCTCTGATTCCTCTGGATGCTCTCTCGGCAGTGAGGTCTCCGGCGGCTGTGAGTTTGCCTGCCTTGGCGGCGAGCTCGAAAAGGGTGATGTCGCTTATTGTGATCTCGTGGCCTTCCTGGAGGAGGGTGATGGCGGCGTCTCGGGGGAGGCCTCTGATGGCGACGCCTATGGCTGGGAGGAGGTAGGTGGTGTCTAGGGTGAGTCTCAAGATTCCGCCCTCTTGGACAGCTCTCTCCTGGAGGCGTGGAACTCCTCCAGGGTGATCTCCATGTCCGGGGGTTCGGTTAGCGTGTCTTCGAGTGTGGGGATCGGCTCCACGATTAGTTTTCCTTCTTCCTCTCGGTAGATTATTCGTGTGTGGGGTCGGAGTCCTAGGCGTTCTCTTATTCTCTTGGGTGGGAAGAGCTCGCCTTTCGAGCCTACTCGACTTTCCGTGGTTATTTCGGTTCACCGAGTAAATGGTATAATATTCGAAAAAGATAAGTTTTTCGAGTTGTGCGGCGGGGGAAAGGGGTACCCCGAGAAGATCTCATTCAATCGTATCTATGGTGTTACCGGGTAAGCGAGCTGGCGGAGTAAAAACTTCGCGCACATTTACATTTCATATACCCAGTAAAAGAACTCCAGAAAGTATGATTGCAATTCCTATAGTCTGCTTTAGATTGATCGGCTCATTCAATAGTAGATAAGATAGAGCGAGGGTGGCGACAAGAGTTAGAGGAGTCAAAATAAACATGTATTTTCCTACATCGGTGGACTCCAAAGGTATCGATAGTAGAATTCTTCCCAGCATGAAGAGGAAGAGGCTTACAAAGATGTATGGCGAGAAGACGAATTTTAAAATGGTAACAGGATCTGAAAATGTTATCCCCTGAGTTTGGTCGACTCCGATCTTGAATAGAATCGTACCCACAGCCCCAATTGTTACAAGGAGTATGCTCTGTATCCATGTAGTTAGATTCATCTTAGCTTCATGTCCTCATTTTATTCTTCAGTTATCTTTTTTGCGGCTACAAAGTTTAGATTTCCGCCCATGAAGACCCGATCCTCAACAACTCGGAAGCCCGACTTCAATAAGTAGTATCGGAGCCTCCTACTCGTGAATGCCACGTGTTCTGTCTCGATAATCTCGCGGCGGACTCGGGTCCACACGGCTTCCGTTAAGGCCCAGCGAAAGGAGATGTTAGGCGTGGTTATTAGGACTGTCCCTGAAGGTCTGAGGACTCTGTAGAATTCTTTTATGACATCGGCGGGTTCCTGGACGTGTTCCAAGACCTCCGAGCAGATGACACAGTCCATCGCGTCGTCGCGGAACGGGATATTACCGACATCGGAATGGAGGAGGCTGACGCTGTTCCCGAACTTGTTATGGGCGAACCTCACGAAGTCGTTGCCGATGTCAAGGCCGTAGATTTGTTTTCCTTTTTCGAGTAGACTATCAAATATGGTGCCTGAGCCGAATCCGGCGTCAAGAACCATGCTGCTTTCAATGGGGACTTCCTTGAGTATTGTTTCGTTTTTCCTTTTGTGCCACCATCTTCTTGGCAGGAACCAGGATTCCGATGCCTTCGAGTAGACGTCTCCAGGCACGGAGTCGTAGAATTTTCCGAGGTGCTCAGGGGTCCTTACTTCTCTCTTCTTTCCCTCGAGCCATACTATGAGGAGATCCCTGCCCATCTCGAAGATCTGTCTAAAAACGTTAACCTTGGATCCCGCCCCATGGCTCCATGTTACGGGCATCTCGACGATCTTGTATCCGTCCCTCTCGGCTTTAACTGCGAGGTCGATGTCGTAGGCGAAGCCCTCGATGTTTATTTCCCGTTGTAGTGAGTCGAATACATCTTTTCTGATTGCCTTGTAGCCACATTGGGTGTCGTGTAGATTTATGCCGAAGAGGAGCCTGAAGAAGTAGTTGAATGCCTTGCCCAGTATCTTTCGGTAGAAGGGGGGTTCGATCAGGATGATAGATTCGGGGAGGTTCCTTGAGCCGTAGATGATGTCCGCACGTTCCTCCTCGAATTTTCGAATAGTCGGAAGTATCTGCTCGGGGGGGACGGCTAGATCTACATCCATTATTATTAGGATGTCTCCTGAAGCCCCTTGGACTGCGTTAAGGATGCCCCCTCCCTTTCCCAAGCGCTCCGGGAAGGAGACGAGTTTTATATTAGGGTTGTAGGCTGCGTGTTCCAAGGTGATTTTCTCGGTGTTGTCTTTGCAACCGTCGGCTGAGACGACGATCTCGTATTCGATGTTCAACCCAGACATATAGGTTGAGAGTTGTTCGAGAGACGAGGAGATGCGAGCCTCTTCGTTGTAGGCGGGGAGGATTATAGAGACCTTCAATTTCAGATCTCCTTTAGCCTCAATCGGCGGATAATAATAACTGAGATTACTAGCAGAATCAAGGAAACCGATAGGCCAACTTTTTTCCAGTATGTCCAGTACCTGTATTCGTTGATGGGATCGTTTAATCCCTCCTCTATGCTCGATACACCTTGGACCTCGTATACTGCGGCATGTTTCAGCCGGGCGTTGATTTTTTCCATCGGCTGAAGAATCCCTGTGTTGCTGAATTTTTCGTATCCCGACGCTTGGGACTGCATGAACTTCTCATCTATCACGATGTATTTCACGTGGTACTCCTGAGCCATAGATTGGAGTTCTGCGGCGTCCTCCTGCCACTTGACGAGGGAATCGAAGATGAATGGTTCTTCAGTTTCGGCCCTCGCACCTTGGTCGTATCCACCCAGCACCTGTTTAATCTCTGGGTAGAAGGTGTTGAGCCATTGGCTTCCCCTGAACCAACGCCCCCACATAACGTACACTCTATAATTTATCCCAGTGTTCTCGGAGAGCCATGTCGAGACTCTATACTCGTCGGTTGAAAGATAGGTTTCATCTACGGTAGAATATGGTTGATACCTAGGAAGATACTGAATGGCTAGCACCCCCAAGGTGATTACGATCACTATGATTGGGATCGTTTCTTTGTTGAAACGCTCAATTTTCATTCCGAATCTTTTCTGGATCTCTTTTGTCAAGTATCCGGCTCCGAGAACAAGGCATAGACCGATGAGTAGAACCACCCTTGAACTCTGGATTTTAACTATGTAAGCCATGATGAGCGAGGCTGATAGCCAAAATATTGTTAGGAACCATTCTTTCGAAGGTTTGAAGGTGCCTATTAGTATGCCTAGCAACCCCAATATAGTAACAGGCAGCTGGACTGCGGGCATGTAACGGGGAGGGAAGGATTGCAGAAATGTTTCGTAGATGGGAGGAGTGAAGCCTGAGCTTCCAGTGAGGTATGCGCTGAGTCCATTGGGAAAGACTGAGGGGATGTACCACCAGAGAGTCAGAGCAAGGACTCCGACTGAGTATGATATCGTCACTACCAATCCCCTATAAACTTGGGCTACGTCGTCGTCACCATGTATTGTTTTCGAACGGATCAAGTGTATGAGTAGATATGGACCTGCCAGGAGTGCGAGGTCGATGGCTGAGAACAAGTTTGAGAGGAGCACGTATGAGGAGAGTACGATGCTGATCACTAGGCTTCTCTTTTCTCCTTCTTTCATGGTTCGATGGAGATAGTAGAGGGCCCAGGGGACCACGGCAGTTCCGAATAATCTGCATGTCTCCCAGTAGTGACCCTGGAACGATACGTAGTTGACGTGCGTGAAGACCCAGAGGACTCCCGAGACTGCGCCCGCGAGCTTCGACTCGAAGAACCTGGACGTGAAAACGTAGACTCCAATGCAGAAGATGGAGTAGAAGAGAAAGGACATGATGTAGTATGATGTTAGTATCTCGCCTGTGATTTTCAAGAAGGCGGGTATGTACGTAGAGAGGGGGGGATAGTATTTCAGCATCTCGTATCCGAAATACCAAGACTCGGTGAATAGGCTCTTGTTCTGTAGTAGCATCTTGATCTTAGCGATATAGAAGGCCATGGTGGCGTCTAGGTGGGATCGAGGGTATCCTCTGGTTAAGGAGGGGCTGAGAATGTAATAGCACAGGATGATAATCGTCGCTATTCCCGCGGTATCAAGGAGGGATATCCAACTCTGAAATGATTTCCAGTATCCAATTTTGGTTATGTTATTTAGTTTCGAGAATATCCTCGTTTGCGCGTGATCGAGTGAATTCATCTCCTTTTTCGCTTTAATTTCAGTAATGATTTTTCTTATCTTTTCTTCCGGGTAGCCTAGTTCTTTCGCTTTTTGAAGGTATTCGATGGATTCCTCGAATTCTCGTAGGAGGAAGTGGGCGTATCCGAGGGAGTAGTTGGCGGGTGCAAAATTGGGATCTACTTTGATGATGAACTTCAGTTTTTCAATGGCCTCAGAGATGGTTTCTGGACTCTCTAATAGGGGCTGGCACTGTTCGTATAGTTCCAGAATATATTTTCTCATCATATCTGAAGCCATTAAACCCCATCGTCTCTTTTCTATTCTGATATATCAATAATTAGTATCCGAAAACCATTTCAAATTCAATTGCACGGAAATAAAAAAGAGGTCTAAAGAACTTCTCATGTGCAAGTATCGCAGGTCTACACTACTCTTGACGAGGTTGACAATACGTTTCAGTGACACGCCTCTACGTGTGTATCCAGCAGAATCACGCACTGGCGTGACACGGGGGATTTTGTTGTGAAAGTCACGCACACACGCATCTTATTATACGACTCACACGCACAGACGTATTCGGCATGGTGCTTTCCGAAAAACAGAAAATACGCCTCCAAGTCCAAGGGAGACATGGGGAAAACCGGAGGGTGGCGGCAGGGATGCTGGGCATCAACAAGGGAGCCCTGAACTCGTGCAACACGCGGATCTTCGTGGACTTCTGCGAGCTGCTCTGGGCGATGAACGAGTACTACCCGGTGTTCGAGAGACGGTTCCGCCATTCGCCGGAGTGCCTGCGGCAACTGCGGAGCTTGGCGAGGAAGATCAGGAAGGGCGCGGCGTAGATGCCGGTTCCACGCACATTACTGCTTTATGTAGTCTTGTCTCCTCTGCGGTATGGGCGTGTGTTGTGATGGTTGGGGGCTGGATCGATGAGGAGCTCTAAGAGGAGATCCGGAGGAGGATGCCCATTCCTAGTGTCGACGTCCTGCCGGTCTACGGAGGGAGGCTGTTGCTCATGAGGAGGAGTAACGACCCCGGAAGGGGGCTCTGGTGGACCCCTGGGGGGAGGATCCGTCTGGGGGAGACCCTGGAGCAGGCGGCGGCCCGGGAGCTGGCCGAGGAGACGGGGCTACGGGCGGAGGGGCTGGAGGTGAGGGGGGTGATGTGTCATTTCTGGCCTGGGGCTCAGTTCGTCACGGCCTTCCTCCGGGCAGATGTCTCTTCTGATGAGGTGAGGCTGAATCCTGAGCACAGCGAGCACATGTGGATCCAGTCCTGTCGAGATGATTTGCACCCGTATGTCCGTCATATGATCGATGAGTCGAACATATTCTGATGTGTTTGACGGACACGGGCGTGAAAGGGGGAGAATGTAGCCACGCGTGATCCCAGCTTGTTTTTTACTCTGATAATTTGAAATTTGTACGAGGCGGGTGTTTTCCGTTTATTGAACTATGCAAGAAGACCTCCCTACTTGTGGGGGGTAGTTCGCCGCGCGCTCGGGGTTACCTTCATGGTGTGTTTTATTGCATGCGGATTTGGAGGATGAGTGGAACGGTTTCTCATGGTCTGGCCAGTGCTTCGTGGAACCTGTGGATGATGGTGGGTGAGAGCCAGAAGCCTTCTTCGAGCATCTCTCCCAGTGATTCCTTTGCCTGTTTCTTATTCAGCCATCCCTCTTTTACGCCCTTCAGAAGCACATAGAGGACCCCCTCGGGCTCTAGGCTTAGTCTCGTCCCTACTTGGTACGCGTCTTCATCGTTTGTCAGGAAGATGAAGATTTCCTTCTC
>JAUWBQ010000190.1 GCA_030601645.1 Candidatus Bathyarchaeota archaeon
CTGTTCCCGAAGAAGGTCTTGCAGAGATCACCGGGGGTTATCTGGGCGAGCCTCTTGGCGAGGTTGATCATGGGAACGTTGAAATAGCTGGGGGAGGCGTAGGCCATCTCGTCCATCTGCTTCTTGGCGGCCTCGATGACCTCCCGGTTGTTGAGGCCGATGTGGACGTTGTAGAGCTGGGAGATCAGGTCAAGGTACTTCTTCCCCTTGGCGTCCCAGAAGTAAACCCCCTCGCCGTGGGTGAGGATGAGGGGCTTGTAGCCGGGGCGGGGCTCCCACCTCTGGACCAGGTAGGCCTTGGCGTCGGAGTGGAGACTGTTGACCTCGTCCTCGGAGTAATGCTTGTGAGTCATAATTATACCTCGAACATTCAAGCGTCGAACTTCACTTAATAATTACCCTCGGGTGGCTCCCTTCCGGGCCTACCAAGGAGAAAAGGACTGGATTCCGTTTAATATCTGTCTCATACGTTTCGCGCGAGCGACGAGCGGATCCAGGACGCCCTTGAGGTGTTGATGAGCAAGCAGGGTCAAGACGGCAGATGGGTCCTCGAGAAGATCCCCGGCAACATGCATACCGGCTTCGGGACGAGGGGGAGGCCGAACAAGTGGGTGACACTAAACGCCATGAGGGTATTGAAGCGGGTCTATGGATCGGATCCGCCCTTGCGTCCCATTTATAGAGGGCCGTTTCGGGAAGACATAGGATGACGTCGTCGAGGGTGGCCATCGTCAAGGGACCTAGAGGCCATGAACCCGTTTACAAAGCATTAGATCTCATCGGTTACAGAGAGGCACTGAAGGGCTGGGATCGCATCCTCATCAAGGTGAACTTCATCACGACGAAGGCGTGGGACACTGGAACCACCACCGACCCAATCGTCGTGGAGGCCATCATCCGTAGGCTTCAGGAGCTGCCCGTGGAGATCTTGGTGGTCGAGTCCGACGCGACGGTGACCAACGCCACCAAGGCGTTCAAGGTGACGGGCATGGCGGAGATGTGCGAACGCAACGGCGTCGAGTGGCTGAACCTCAGGCATGTCAAGGACAGGGTGGAGCTGCCCATCCCAGACGGGCTGGCCCTGAAGAAGATCACGGTTCCCAAGATCGTGGCGGAGTCTGCCGTCATAAGCGCCGCAAAGATGAAGACCCACAGCGAGACCAAGGTCACCTTGGGGATGAAGAACATGTTCGGCCTCCTCCCGGACAAGTTCAAGGGCAGATATCATATGAGGGGGATGCACAAGGTCATCCTGGATATCAACACCGTGTTGAGACCGGCGCTGACGGTGATCGACGGCTTCGTGGCCATGGAAGGGCGGGGGCCGGTCCACGGGAAGTCGGTCCAGATGGACACCATCATCGCGGGGGCGGACCCGGTCGCCACGGATTCCACCGCAAGCAGGGTAATGGGCTTCGACCCCCACGGGATCGGCCACATCAGTATGGCCTACGAGAAGGGCTTCGGCGAGATAGACGATATCGATGTCCTGGGTGACGACATCGAGAACGTCAAGAGAGTCTTCAAGAGGCTCTAGATCTCGGAAAAATCTCGGGTCATCTTGATGACCTCGCCGAGCTTGAAAGGATAATTGTCGGCCATCACAAAGGACAACATCTCAGGGGGCATAGACGCCGTGGTCTTCATGACCATTGAGAACCCTGAGAGGGTGATCACCCAGATCATCAACTTCAGGGACGCGGTGTCCAAGTATGCGCAGACGGCAATCCGGAACATCGTAGGCCAGTATAATTTTGACGACTTGCTTGAGAGCCGGGAGGAGATAGCCATCAGGCTGAAGGAGGAGATCGACAAGCTCTCGAAGGAGTGGGGCATCGACATCGCCAAGGCGGGGCTCCAGGATATCAGCCTTCCTGTGGATATGAAGAGGGCTTTCGCAGTGCAGGCGGAGGCCGAGAGAGAGTCACGGGCGATACTGATAAAGGCGGATGCCGAGCTGCTGGCCTCATCGAAACTGGCGGAGGCTGCCAAGAACATGGGGGATCTGAATGCCATACAACTTCGAATTCTTTCCACAGTTAACGATGTAAGTAAAGATCAGAGCAACACGATCATACTCGCGCTTCCCTTGGAGACACTAAAAGCGGCGGGAATACAAGGGGTTGTAAGCCTCTTGGCTATAGGCTCAAAGAAAAACAGTATCTAAAAATCCCTTGCGAATGGATTCGCACACATATGAACTCCGGACAATATCTCAGACCTAGCAGAAAAGGAACATACGCGAAGAGTTATCTGCTATTGACGTTATTCGCCGTATGAGCGTCTCATGGAGCTGATAACAGCAATCAAAGGAAGACGAAGCATCAGGAGATTCAGAGACGAACCAGTACCCATAGAACTCATACGCGAGGTCATCGAGGCAGGGACCTGGGCCCCCAGCGCGAAGAACGGCCAGCAGTGGAGGTTCACCGTCCTCACCGGCTTCGCCAAGAAGAGGCTGACGGACGCCTTCAGGGCCGGGCTGGATGACTTCATCAACAGATTCGGCTCTGAAGCCTCCGGGTCAGCACCGGGATCCTGCAGGATCATGGAGGAGGCTCCCGCCATCATCATGGTATGGAACACCGCGGAACGAGGCTGGCCCTCAGAGGAGCACAGCGTCGCAGCCGCCATCCAGAACATGATCCTCAGGGCCCACGATCTCGGCTTGGGCAGCCTCTGGATCGCCGACATCTACCACGCCAAAGAGAGACTGGAGAAGCACCTCGGAAAACCATGGAAGCTCATCGCCGCCGTCGCCCTCGGATACCCCGCCACCGAAGGTAGGACACCCCCCAAGCTCACAGTGGACGAAGTAACAGAATTCCTCGAATAACCCCCATGTCCCACATAAACCGACGAAAAACGAACCAGAACAACGTAACAACGACTGGAGACCCCCCCATAACCAGAACACCGTAGAGGGGGGGGAGGGGGGGGTCATGCATCGGAGCCTGAAAAACCCTCCACCACACGAAAGGAGCCGGAAAACGCCCCCGATACGACCCCGTTCATACCAAAAGGAGTACTAATGCATACCAAAAGGGGCACTAATGCATACCCAAAAACGCTTATCATATGCTACCACTCACACCAAAGAACCAATGGAGCCCCGGGCGGGAGTCGAACCCGCGGCCAACAGCTTACAAGGCTGCCGCTCTACCACTGAGCTACCGAGGCGCAACAACATGAAGAACCCGAACCCACATATATTTTTCCCGGACCCAAAAACCACGACCCCCCTGAGAGTCTTAAAGAGACAACAGAACAAGACTAAACGAGGAGCATGAGACGTAGACACGCAGCCAACGAATGACCGACAGCAC
>JAUWBQ010000166.1 GCA_030601645.1 Candidatus Bathyarchaeota archaeon
GATCGACTGGGAGAGGCGCTATAGGATCATGAGGCTCCACTCCGCAGCCCACATCATGGAGCATTTCCTCTGGAATCAGCTGGGCCATCTCAAGCGACTAGGATCCCACGTGGACGAGAAGAAGGACAGGGCAGACTACGCCTTCGAAGGTCGTCTTCCCCCCGAGGACTTGAAAAGGGTGGAAGAAGTCACCAATGACTTCATGGTTGAAGGACACGATATACGGATAGGTACTAATCCGGCTCAGCCGGGAATCAGGATCTGGATGTGTGCCGAGATCGAGATGCCCTGTGGTGGGACTCACGTGAGAAACACAGAAGAGATCGGGAAAATCAGGCTCAAGAGGAAGAATCCCGGAAAGGGAAAAGAGCGTGTGGAGACCAGCCTCAGATTAGATTAAAAACCAGATCGTCCATCTTCCCCGTCAATAAACTATCTAGGGCTTTTCGTATTTCCCAGGGGTAAAATTAATATGAACGCGTCCATGCCTACCTTCTACAAGTGGTGTCAGTTGAGGGATAGCATTCATCAGAGGCGGTCGCATTCATCGCTAGGTTGAAGCCCTCATTAGTGGATATGCCAAATAACGATTTACTGATGTTCTCTCTGTTTGTCTCCAGATTAAAATCTAGAGATAATATGATCCGAAGCAGCTACTTTTATCCGTTCTCCGAGACGATCCCTCTATGGACGCCCTTCAAAGGAGTTTGTTGAATGTTCCAACCGGCAAGAGGTACGAGGGATTTTCTCCCAGAAGAGATGTGGAAGCGCAACTGGGTCTTGGATAACATCAGGGCCGTGTTCGAGACATACGGATATGCGCCACTGGGCACGCCTGCCTTCGAGAGCTGGGACATGCTCAAAATCAAGAGCGGGGAGGACGCCATCAACCAGATCTACTACTTCAAGGACAAATCGGAGAGGGAGCTAGGCCTCCGCTTCGAGTGGACAGCTTCCCTCGCCCGGGTCGTAGCGTCCCATAGGGAGCTGCCAAAGCCCTTCAAGCGTTATGCCATCGGCCCCGTCTGGAGGTATGAGAGGCCTTCCGAGATGAGCCGCCGGGAGTTCTGGCAGATGGACGTGGACATCGTCGGGGTCGCGGACCCCATTGCTGACACGGAGGTCATCTCCGTGGCGGTCGACTGCCTCAAACGGATAGGCTTCGAGGATTTCATCATCAAGTTGAACGACAGGAGGCTGCTTGAGGCATTCGTCGATGTGGCGGGTCTCCCGAAGGAGAGATATCTTGACATCTTCAGGGCCATCGACAAGAGGGGCAAGATAGGCGACGAAGGAGTCATGGAAGAGCTGGAACGAGTCGGGGCTTCAGCCGACGCCTCAAAAAAGATCCTCGAATTGACATCGGCGAAGGGGGCACCGACGGATACCTTGGAAAAGGCAAGAGTCGATGTCGAAGGATGCCCACTCGGCGTCCAAGCCTGCGAAACATTGGCTTCTATCATCGGATTGTCGGAGAACTTCGGCATAGAACCTTACCTGATTGTGGACCTCGGCCTAGCCAGAGGCTTGGACTACTATACGGGCCCCGTCTTCGAGGTCTTCGCGAAGGGCTACGAGAGTGCCGGCAGCATCGCAGGCGGCGGAAGATACGACGAGATCGTGCATCTGTTTGGGGGTGAACCCACGCCGATGACCGGGATCTCGATGGGGGTCGACCGCCTCGTGCCCCTGCTTGAGAAAATGGGTGTATTCGAAGACCTCGAATTTGGGCCAAAGATCTACATCGCAACTGCGACGGACGCGGTCAAACCCAAAGGCGTTGAGATAGCCCAGATTCTACGCAGAGCCGGCATCTCCGTGGAGCTGGACCTTCTGAGTAGGGGGCTTAGGAAGCAGCTCGACAACGCCAACAGGAAAGGGTTCAAGAAGGTGGTGATCATCGGCGAGAGGGAGCTGCAAGAAGGCTGCGTGTCAGTCCGGGACATGACGACTTCCGAGCAGCGGAAGGTGAAGATATCCAAACTAGCTGACGAAATCTGACTAATCATCGATTATTTCCTTGAACCCCATTTCTGAAAGTGTGTAATAGACGATCTCCCCTCGCCTGTCGACCACCGCGAGCCTGAGGATCTTATCCGTCTTCTCCGCGACATCCAACACACCGCCGAGTTTGTCCACAGGCTCCTGAGTCCCCTCCCAGATAGTGTAGACCAGATAGCGGGGCACCTTCTTCCCGTATGATCCCCGCTCATAGACGAGGAAATCGACGCCCAAGCCGGGGCCCTTCTTGGCGACGAAGCCTCTGGTTCTCAGATCACGGTACACGATAAACCTAGTCCAGATTAGGGGGTCTTCAGCCGAGAACCTCCAAAGTAGATTCCGGAAAACCACCTTCTCCTTGCTCCCCTCGTCGATCACCGCTATTTTCATTCTTTCCACTAGGTACAACGCCTCGAAGGGTTGCAACATCAACAGCCGTCTCTCCTTGAGCAACGAACCGTAGCCGTCCTGATACAGACTGTTAGCCTCATTCTGGGCTGGGACGACGATCCCTTTGTCAGTGTATACCGCGCTGAAGAGCTCCATGTCTACAAACCCTATTCTTTTCTGCTTGAATAAGTTTGGTCCCCCATCCTAGGATGAGGTATTAAAGCCTCTAACCGGAAGCCATCTTCCCCGATGTTAGTTGAAAAAACTGTTCCTAGATACTTCTGACAGCCCCTTTCCTCATTAAAGTTCATTATATTCGTAATGGAAGAACTTACATTTTATCCTTAACAAAATAACCGTCACTAAATTAGTTATTTTATTCCATTCATTACATCACTAACAAACGAACAGTATCTATCTCCATAATAGTCTTTTATACAATACACACTTCAGGATTTTACTTCACAATCCTGGGGTGCATACAATTCAACCGTTGACTCATCCATGGTGGGAACTCGGACTACTGTGTCTGTCGATTCTGTTCATCCTACTGGTAAGCCTGTTCACAGCCTCTGTGAAGGGGATTGGAAAAAGTGGTTTGTGGGGTTCAGGGGGCTTTGCTTCCTATGGTATGGACGCATCTCTAGTCGTAGACAGGGCCCTTCTAGCCCCTAAAAAACCCGGTGCAATATTTTCGGAAAGGGAGAACGACTGGACTAGTACCTGGGTGACCCGTCTGTTCATTGCGATAGTGCTAATCTCGGCCACAATATATCTTGTCTCGCAGTGTCCGGGCTTCCAGAGTCCCTTTTGGTTGGGGTTTGTCCTCCAGGGTTTCACCTACGGGTCTGCATACCTTTTCTACGTCTCCGGCGGAGATGAATCAACAGGTCACTGAGAGTAGGTGATTTTACCAAGACCCAAAGGCTTTTCAGGTGAGTTTCTTAAGGTTCTATCGGCGGGCGATGATGACATTGCCCCTCTGATTGGTGATGAGGATCTTGAGTGTAGAGCCCGCCTATATTGCTTGATGGATTGCATTGTATTTCTGAACGATTTGAGCAGCAATAGACACATTATTTAATGATATGTTTTTTTCGGAAAAATTACGTTTTTTATCCAGTTATTTTCGGAGAGAATTTAACGGGGCCATCAATTTTTTCTCTCAGTTTTATGTGATGGTATTTTATCAGTATTTTCCCCTGCGCCATCATGTTAAGGTGATAGGCATCTTTCCCGAAAACATCGTTCAGCTTATCTATGAATCCATCTGCGTCAAAAGGTATTTTTCCTTCCATGGATTCGATCCCTAGGATATCTTCTACAATTTTTGAGACATCTATGCCAAAGACCGGTATCAAGAGAGATTGAAAATGACCCTTGCGATAGGGGATGTTTCTTGAAAGAATGGGGAATTCGTAACAAATACTGTAGCAGGGATAAAATATTCTCGAGCTCCTACTACTGAATTGCCTTCACGAGTTCCTCTATGACCTTGTCCCGACCCATAGTGGAAACGAAAGGTCCGAACCTCGGCCCCCGAGACTGTCCGAGAAGTATCCTGTAGAGCAGCTGGAAGAGGTCTCTGGGACGGATGTCCTGGGCTCGCGCCACTTCGA
>JAUWBQ010000119.1 GCA_030601645.1 Candidatus Bathyarchaeota archaeon
CCGAAGTGCATGTAGACGGCGGCCAGCTCATCGCTGCGGTCGTACTTCAAAGCCTCCCCGATCCCCGGCGCCCCGGGCCTGTACAGGACGCCGAAGCCTCCCTCCGTCGCGGCGAACACGCTCCCGAGGCCCGTCTTGCACTCTATCTCGGCGACGTGAGCGACCCTCGCAGCCTCCACGTACGAGAGGCCCAGCCCCAAGGCCTCGTTCAGCGCAAGGGCGATCGTTATCGCGCCGCCTCCGCTGGAGCCGAACCCCGCCCCTATGGGGGTCTGGATGGTGTGGTTCACCTCGACCCTCATGGCCTCCTCCGCCTTCGAGAGCATGCGACGGATCACGTTCTCGGAGACCACCGCCTCCTTGGTGACCACCCCGTTCATGATGACCGTGACGGCGTCCCGGTCTGCGGGCTCAACAAGGACCCTGGTGTGGACGCCCCGGTCGATGGAGAACCCTGCGCCCCTAGAACCCTTCATAAGGGGGTCGTCCGCGCCGTCGCAGATCTGGAAGAAACCCGTGATGTGGCCGGGGGCGAAGGCCGAGGCTTCTCTCATGTTCTTCAATGATCAGCCCATGCACTTTCCGATAAGGATTACGCCCTTCAACTACGTGGCTCGATGTACACGCCTTTCTCAGATAGGGCCCGCAGCCTCAGCTCCATCGTCCCCATGGCCTCAGATAGAACCTCCCCGTTGTCGAAGGCGTCGACTATCCCCCGGAGTTCATCCCTGCATAATTCCCTCAGCCTCTCGGCCTCCCTTACGAGGAGAGGCATCGCCCTCACGACGTTGTCGACGATGGTCACATTGGCGAACTGAGCCGTCCTGGACATCGGGTTGAGATCCACGGCTATCACCCTCTTCCCCATCCGGATCAGCCCCTCAGTCCTGTCCCCATCCTCCAGGGGAACGAAGACCACGTCGGCGGCGTATATCCCCCGCGGGTCCACCCTCCGCCTATCGCTGAAGACCTCATCGATCCTGGCCGAGGCGGAACCCCCCACCCCCAACACCTCCTCCGCGCCGGCCTCCCTGAGCACCTCCTCGATGGCCTCCTCCCTCCCGGGTAATCTATGGAACAGGTTCACCTCCAACTTTGCGCCTGTTACCCTAGACAGTTCTACGAGCTCCCTGGCACAGAGGGCTGCCACGTTCCCGTTCACTGAGAGGACGGGCCGCTCAGCTAGGAGAAGAACGGCCGCTGCCGCCGTTATAGCCTTGGAGGCCGAAGGCGTGGTCTCCTCGCCGAGAATGTAGTCGAAGGCCTCCCCCCTGCCGTGGGCTATGAGGCCCGCCAGGGCCAAGACCCTGGTCTCGACGTGCCTCGTCAGCCTCTCCCTGATCCTGATGGACTCCGCCCGGGGGTGCTTTCTCGAAACGTGGTTCTCCTCGTTCATGCGTTCAAACCCTCATTGACCACAAGGAAGCCCTTTACGCCTCGTTCGTGGACGCCGAGGCTTCCTTCATGGATGCAAATAACGCGTCGCATAAAATATAAGGGGACTGAAAACCCCTAGAGACTCTTGTAGTCGATCTTCTCCCCGACGTCGAAGACGGGGGCATCGACCTCGAAGAGATCGGTATACTTGAGGCCTGAGCCCGTGTTGAAGAGCACCACCCTCTCGTCCCTATCCACCTTTCCGTCCTCGATGAGGTGCCTGAGAGCGGAAAGGGTTGCGGCCCCCTCCGGGCAGGCGAAGAGCCCCTCGCTCCGGGCCATGAGGCCTACGGCGTCCATGATCTCATCGTCGTCCACAGCAAGGGCTGAGCCCCCGCTCTCCCTCGCAGCCCTGAGGACCAGGAAGTCCCCGAGGGCGTGGGGCACTCTGAGGCCCGCGGCCAGGGTCTGGGCGTTCTCGAAGAAGGTGGACTCCTCCTTTCCCTCCTCGTAGGCCTTGGCGATGGGGGCGCAGCCGGAGGCCTGGACGGAGACCATCCTGGGACGCTCGCTTCCTATCCAGCCAAGCTCCTCGAGCTCGTCGAAGACCTTCCACATCCCGATGATGCCCGTGCCACCCCCAGTCGGGTAGATGATCACGTCCGGCAGCTCCCAGCCGAACTGCTCGGCCACCTCGATGCCCATGGTCTTCTTCCCCTCGATCCTGTAGGGCTCCTTGAGGGTGGAGAGGGGGAACCAGCCCATCTCCGGGATGCCCTGGGCCACCATCTTGCCGCAGTCGGTGATGAGGCCCCGGATCAGGACCACCTTGGCGCCCACAACCTGGCACTCCACCTTGTTCACATCCGGAGCGTCCACGGGCATGAAGACATAGCTCTCCATCCCCGCCCGGGCCCCGTAAGCCGTCATGGAGCCTGCGGCGTTCCCAGCCGAGGGGAGAGCAAGCCTCTTTATCCCCAGTTCCTTCGCCTTGGACACGGCCATGGCCAGACCCCTGGCCTTGAAGGTTCCCGTGGGGATGATGCCCTCGTCCTTGACCCAGAGGTCCAGCAGCCCGACTGTCTCCCCGAGCCTCTTGACATGGGTCAGGGGGGTCCAGCCCTCGCCCAGGGAGACCTTGTTCTTCGGGTCCCTGACGGGGAGGAGCTCCCAGTACCTCCACATGGAGGCCTCCCGGCCCACGAAGTCCTCAGGGGAGACCGCTTCCTTGACGCCGACGAGGTTGTACCGGGCGAAGAGGGGCTTGCCGCACGCCTCGCAGACGGTCTGCACCTTATCTGCGTCGTGCTTCTTCCCGCATTTAGAGCATTCGAGATGGGTTAGGTAGTTCATTTCGATCAGTCTCTGATAGAAGACATTGTTCTAACTATAAATGTTGAGCACAGCCTCGGTTGCCCTTGGATCGTACCCTTGTATACGTTGAGGCCTCTGGAAAGTCTTTTAGGGTATGTAGCTTAACGTTTAATCATGTCGAAAAGTTTGGAGAAGGTGGGAGAGGTCACCCACTACTTCACCAAGATCAGCGTAGCAGTCGTGGACCTCTCGGCCCCCATAAAAATCGGGGACAAGATCGCGATCAAAGGCATGACCACCAGCTTTGAGCAGACAGTCAAGTCCATGCAGATCGAGGGGGAGGACCTCGAGGAGGCAAAAGCCGGCGACGACATCGGTATGAAGGTGGATGACCGGGTCCGCAAGGGGGACATCGTCTACCGCCTCGTAGAATAAATTAAAACCCACACAACAAGGTTTTTATTCTATATACTCATCTCAGGTATCCACACACATATCGGAGAGGTCATAATGGGGTATCGCTTTGTCCAACCTCCAACCGCGGAGGGAAACTAAATGGGGTATCGTTTTATTTAGTCCCAAGGGACCAAAACCAAGAAACCACTCTTTAAGCGTAGAGCTTTTCGAGAAAAAAACCACCCAAACCAAAGTCTGTCTAGACCCTTCAGCGCGTGGCATGGAGGAATCCGGCCATGGTTGAGATGTCAGGCGCCAGAGCCTTCGTCGAGGCCCTGGGGCGGGAGGGCGTAGAGACCCTGTTCGGGGTCACCGGCGGGGCGATCCTGCCCATATGCGACGAGCTCTGGAGCTCGGACCTCAGGTTCGTTGTGGCCCGCCACGAGCAGGGCGCGGTCCACATGGCCGACGGCTTCGCAAGGGCCAGCGGGAGGGTGGGAGTCTGTCTCGCCACCTCGGGGCCGGGCGCGACCAACCTCGTCACGGGGGTCGCCACTGCGAACATAGACTCGTCGCCGGTGGTGGCCTTCACGGGCCAGGTGCCCCTGAGCATGGTGGGGACCGACGCATTCCAAGAGGTGGACATCATCGGCATCACCGCCTCTGCCACCAAGTACAACCTCCAGGTGAGGAGTCCCTCAGAGATCCCCCATGCGGTGAAATCCGCGTTCTACATAGCGTCCACGGGCCGCCACGGGGCCGTCCTGGTGGACATGCCCAAGGACATCCAGATCGCCATCGATGAGATGGAGTTCCCCGAGAAGGTGGCCTTCAGGGGCTACGAGCCGAACCCGGAGCCCAGCCCTCGGGAGATGGACTGGGCGGCGACCCTCCTCTCCAAGGCCCAGAGGCCGGTCATCATGGCCGGGGGCGGGGTCATAGCCTCAAATGCCTCGGCGGAGCTGGTGAAGCTGGCCGACATGCTGGTGGCGCCGGTGACCACGACCCTGATGGGGAAGGGGGCCATATCCAGCGACCACCCCCTCTTCACAGGCCTCTGCGGGATGCACGGGACGGGAGAGGCGAACCTCATAGTCTCGGACGCCGACGTCCTCCTCGTGGTAGGTGCCAGAATGTCCGACAGGACCACCGCGCGCCTTGAGGACTTCTCGCCCGGAGCAAAGGTTGTTCACATCGACATCGACAAGAGCGAGGTGGACAAGAACGTGGAGACGGTGACCCGGGTCATCGGCGACGCCAGACTAGCCTTGAACGGCATCATCGAGCGGCTCTCCCGGATGGCTGTGGACAGGCAGACAAACGGCGCATGGCTCAAGAAGATGGAGACGTTCAGGGAGCAGTACACGCCCCAAGAGCTCCCCAGCAACCCATACATGAAAGCCCCCGCCGTGATGAAATCTCTCAGGAAGGTCCTGCCCAGGGACGCCCTTGTCACCACCGAGGTGGGCCAGAACCAGATGTGGGCCGCCCTATACTTCGACGTCTACGCTCCCAGGACCTTCTTCAGCTCCGGAGGCCTGGGAACCATGGGCTGGGGCTTCCCCGCCGCCATCGGGGCGAAGGCCGCAAGGCCCGACCTGCCCGTGGTGGACATCGCGGGTGACGGGAGCTTCGGGATGACCGAGAACAACCTCGCCACCTGCGTCGAGGAGGAGCTACCTGTGGTGGTCGTGGTCCTCAACAACCGGATGCTGGGCATGGTGGCCCAGTGGCAGAGGCTCTTCTACGGTCGGAGGTACATGGCCGTCGACCTCGGCAAGTCGCCGGACTTCGTCAAGCTGGCGGAGGCCTATGGGGCGGTGGGCGTCAGGCCCGAGACCCTGGAGGAGTTCGAGAGGGTGGTGAAGACTGCGATCGACGACAACGTGACCACGGTCGTAGACGTGATGATCGACCCCGAGGAGAACGTGTTTCCCATGGTGCCCCCGGGCAAGGGGCTCAGGGACATCCTGGTGGAGGCGGACTATTGACGCAACTCTGCACCATAGCCTTCCTGGTGGAGAACAAACCCGGGGTCCTCTTCAACGTGTCCAACATGTTCAGGCGGAGGGGTTACAACATCGAGAGCATCTCCGTGGGGCCCGTGGAGGACTCCGAGCTGGCCCGGATGACTGTCTCGGTGGAGGCCAACAGCAGGGTCCTAAACCAGATCGTGGAGCAGCTGGACAAGATGGTGGAGGTCATCAAGGTGAAGCGCCTCGACCCGATGCGCAGCATCATGAGGGAGATGCTCCTCATCAAGCTGGACACCAGCGACCCCATGGCCAGGGAGGAGACCCTGAAGCACGTGAACGCGTTCCACGGCCTCATCCTCTACATAGACACAGAGTGCATCATAGCCGAGGTCACGGGGGAGCCCGAGGCCATAGACGATTTCATAGAGAAAACACGCTCGATAGGCATCGAGGAACTCTCGAGGACGGGAGTCACCGCCCTGGAGAAGGGGCGGCTCAACCTATAGGTGAATGGACATGGTGAAAGTATACCACGACCCGGACATAGACGAGAAGGTACTCGAAGGGAAGAAGGTGGCCGTCATCGGATACGGCAGCCAGGGGAGGGCCCAGGCCCTGAACATGAGGGACTCGGGGGTCGACGTCGTCGTCGGCCTGAGGCCGGGGAAGTCATGGGACAGAGCGGTGGCCGAGGGTATGGAGGTCAAGTCCGTGCTGGACGCAGCCGCCGAGGCCGACGTCGTCCTTATGCTCATCCC
>JAUWBQ010000123.1 GCA_030601645.1 Candidatus Bathyarchaeota archaeon
CTTCAGAGCGCGCATCCGGTGGCGAACTCTGACATCCATCAGATCGCTCAAAGGCACCCTCAGGTTGGTGATTCCGGTCTCCCAGAGCCCGAGGAGGGTGTAATCGTTCCGGGCCCGCTTGCGGTTGAACTCGTCGATGGGGCCGTTGTATGGCAGGTCGACGACCTCGGCCCAGGGGTGGCGGAGGTGCACCCCAATTGGAGTCCTCAAGCCTTCCTTCGTGTGGGGGGCGCTGACTCTCATGGGTTCTGGAGGGGCCTTCTCCCCTGATCGTCTCGTGGAGCCACCGGAGCGGAGGACCCGGGCGATGTGGTCGTCCTCGTAGACGTCGACAATGCACCAGCCCAGCTTCTCGCCGTCGTCGCGCCCGTGATCTGCCGTGGCCTCGATCCTGAACATCTCCGAGTAGTCCTGGCGGACGAAGGAGGTGGCGAAGAGGTTGTAGATGTCGGTGGCGCCGTGCCTCTGGTAGATGAACTGGTGGACGTGGCCGGCGAAGAGGGCTTCCACATGGTATTCCTCCAGCAGCCCCAGCAGCCAGGATCGGGCGGGCTCGTCTACGTTGTCGTAGTTGCTCGGCTCCCCCGGCTCCAGGATGTAGGGCGGGTAGTGGCTGAACATGTGTATCCGCTTTTCTTTATTCGCCTCCAGATCCGCCTCCAGCCATCTGGCTTGCTCGGTCTCGTGGTTGAGCCCCGAGTTCAAGGCCGACGAATTGATCAGGACGAAGTGGCCTCCCCCGTGGTCGAAGGACTGGTAGAGGGGTCCGAACCATTTCGCGTAATGGTCTAGGCCGTAGTCGTCTACGAGGTACGCCGGCATCGTCGGGTTGTGCTTGTCTCCGACGTCGTGGTTCCCCGGGAGGAAGTAAAAGGGTGCCTTGGATCCTTCAAAGATCCTGAGCGCGGCCTCCGCGGCGGTCCCGTAGGACGATAGATGCGGGAGGGGATGGACGATGTCCCCCATGTGGATGACGAACTCAAGCTTCACCGAGTTGAACCTGTCGACGATCCACCGGGCCCTGTCGTTGGCGAGCTTGTTCACCTCCCAGGGCGAGGACTCGTCGCCCCCATCGGGCCTGCAGTGGGTGTCGGATATGATCCCGTACCTGAAGACGGACTCCTTATGCTTCTCTTTGAGACGTTTTTTCTTCATGTGCCTCCCTCGTGATAACGAGGATTTCTACACATCATTAGCTCAAGCATCAAATCAATCTTTTCGCGAGAAAAACCATACAAAACTCACTAATCTCACCTGTCCCCCGCGCGCGTAGGTCTCATCAACATCGAGATAAACCGAGATAAAGCCCTCAAATGTGTCTCAAAGGAAATGTGACCATGCATATCTGCGTGCTCAAACCAATCCACAGCCGCAGAACACCTGCAGAAGTCCTCAGCGCACAACAAATGCCCAGCCAAGCCGTTTTCTTGTTTCCAGAAACGGCCGGATCAAAACTGGTAGCCCTGGTGAGATTCGAACTCCCGTCGAGGGATCCAAAGCCCACCAGAGTATCGGAAAATGGACCACATTCAACGGAATAGTAAACTCCAGCACACCGAACCCCTAGGATAACACAGACAAGTGAACCCAAAAAACCGCTATAAGCGGTAGCAAATATAACTCCGAAAAACCCTAATTCCCAGCCATGACCGAATCGCAGAAAGGGCAGCACGGGATGGACGACACATCCCGTTCAAATTTCTCGAATTATAGAATAGTCTTCACCATCAAAAGGAACTCTTTAGCTCTTTGCAAACTATGTTTGGCTCCCTTCTCGCTGCTTCGGGTCTCCAACCCGTAGAGGGTCTCATGCCTATCCACCCGAGCAGAATCCAGCATGTTGATCAGGGCCTCGCTCATCCTCCCCGTCTTGACGTACCTCTCCTTCAGGTACTCGATGAGGCAGACGTGGCTCCTCTCCACGATCCCGTCCCTGAAAAGCACGGCCCTCGCAGCGTGGAACATCGCCGTATAAGCCAAGATCACCGTTGCGTCTAGAAGACCGTATCCCAGGGCCTTCTCAGCCTCATCGAGCTTAGCCTCTGAGACCTCCATCGACCTTCCGCTCCTTCGGGGATCGGGCCTATCCTCCCGGAGAAGCCTCCTCTCAAAGCACTCCCTGATGTTCACTTAGAAACCACCGGAAGGGTCCCGTGCAACACGATCCCATCCACCAGGACTCTCTCGTAGAACGCCCTGTCTTCCTCAGCCTTCTCCTCCCATTCCAGGGGATCGAAAACTATTGTGTTGATCCTTCTGTCCAGCATGCCCTCGTATCGCGTCAGGTCCATCTTCTCCGCTCTCCTTCCCACTATGAGCACGTCCACGTCGCTCTCCGGACCGTCCTCACCCCGGGCGCAGCTCCCGTAGAGAACGACCGATGAGCCCGCGTACGCCTCGGTCAAGAAGTCCGTCAGCGATCTGGCCTTGAACAGGAATAGGGCCGTTTTCATGAACCTGAAACTGTTGTTCTCCACGTCGGCTCTGAAGAGGGCGAGGTTGGCCTTCCTCTCCTTGGTGAGGAACCCGCTGACCTCGTAGAAGTCGAGGAACCTCTTGGCGGTGCTGGGGCTGACATCGGCGATCCCGGCTGCCTCCCTGAGGTGGAACTCGCGGTAGGGATCGTCGAAGAAGACGGCGAGGATTCGGAACCCGGGATACTCGAACGGGTTATTCATCGAACAGTCGTTCTATACATCGAACAGTCGTTCTTTTAAACATTCCCCCTTCAGAACTCGGGTCGAATCCTAAACGAGATGGGAAGAAGCACCAGGCGAAAATGTGCTTGGAAGTTATGCGCGCACGCAGCTTTTTCAAGAAGATCCCTCTGAGGTAGATCTATTAACACGAGGCAGTCAAGGTGATCATCCCTCAGTGGAATGCTATCATGTCCACCATCTAGAAAAAGGAGATTATCAATGTTAAAGTCCATATCCACCGAACTCGGCTTCACAAAGTAGACCCTGCCGCCTAGTACTTTGATCTTGAGCTTGGACAAGATCAACCCATGTATACTAAAATGCCTCGAGGTGACATAAGCAACGATCTCATCCCCCCTTAAATTATCCGTAATGAGTCTGATAATTCCGTCGAGAACGTTGACTTCGGACCCAAGGTTCTGTAGATATTCCCCATAGAAGCTGTGAACGGTCTCAATGGCGTCCAATAGTATTCGGTTGAGCTCTTCTCCCCCTTCTTACTGAGCTTGTACATCCTCTTCATGGGTCCAATAGAGCTTTTCTCCCAGCGGGTCTCCAGTAGTTCTTCTTTGAACATTGAGTTAAGTACCCTGTAAAGGCGGCTGAGGTGTACCTCGATGCCTTCATGGGCAAGTTTCTTCTTGACTTCGTAGCCGTAGAAATCGTGTCCTCTGAACATCTTCAGGATGGTTTGCTTGAGATCCTCGGTTCTCACGTCTTATGCCCACTATGTGACAATTGATAATATACTAAAATTCTCTCAGTTATTTATCAGTCGTGCGCGCATAAAGCCCATGCAAAGAAAAGTTGGAGAGTAATAAATGGGAAAATACGAGGATACCCTGAAAGATATAGAGACCACGTTGGGACTAGTGCCCGGTTTTATGACGGCCTTAGCAGAGGATGTTCTGATTCAAGAATGGCCTCTCTTCAAGAAATACGAAATGGAAGAAACAAAAATACCGGCTAAATACAGGGAAATGATAGGATTGGCCATCGCTGCAAACACCAGATGTCCGTACTGTACGCTTTTCCATACAGGCGCAGCAAAGCTACATGGTGCCACTGATGATGAAATACAGGAGATCTATTTCCTGGCTAGTTTAACTGGTAGATGGAGCACGATGTTATTCGCACAACAATATGACTTGGAAAAGTTCACTGAAGAGTTCAATAAGATAGGCGCGCACCTCAGTAAATAATTGACTAAGAGGAATTTGCTCGAAATCACTAGCTCATTTCCCCTATTTTTTTAACACGTGCGTGCTCGACCGTCTGAGAGCCCCGCGCGCGCAAGCCCAGGCAAAGAAAAGTTGGAGAGTAATAAATGGGAAAATACGAGGATACCCTGAAAGAGATAGAGACCACGATTGGATTAGTACCCGGTTTTATGAAGGCGCGCGCTTACATCAGGAGACAAAGCAATGCCATACGCCAGTAATCAGGGAGTTCAAATTCACTACGAAGTTGCAGGAAAAGGAGATCCCCTGCTTCTGGTTCATGGCATGTTTGCGAATTGGAAAACGTGGCGTGATTACGGTTATGTGGAAGCCATGAAAAACGAGTATCACCTCATCATGGTCGATGTTCGAGGACACGGTAGAAGTGACAAACCTCATGATCCTAAATTGTATGATGAAAAGCTACTGGTGACCGACCTTGCCGCTGTGCTGGATGATCTAAACGTTGCGAAGGCCCACTATCTTGGCTATTCAATGGGAGGGTGGATCGGCTTCGCGGCTGCAAAATACGCTCCTGATCGCTTTCATTCTTTCATACTGGGAGGATGGCATCCCTATTCTGATATGCCCGGTCACGATCCGAACCCTATCCCAACCTTACGAGAGCATGGCAACGAAGGTATTGTCGCGTGGTGGCCGGCAGCAGCGTTATCAGACGAACAGAAAACCGATCTGCAGGCCAATGATGTTGAGGCAATCATCGCGCTAGCACAAAATGGGAGGTCTGATTTCAGAGACATCCTACCCACCATGTCGATGCCCTGTCTGCTTTATTGTGGCGATGTCGATGTGCGTCATGCCGGTGTCCAAGCATGTGTTAAAGAGATGCCTAATGCAATTTTTGTCTCCCTTCCTGGTTATGATCATCTTGCCGTCATCTTTCGCGGTAGTGATGAAATCCTTCCACATATCACCAAATTCTTGGTGGAGGTAAGGCTGGGATAATCACTACTGGATTTTCGCCGATATGAAGCGACGCGCGTGCGTTGTCTGGAGAGTGCTCAACACCATCTGGTATGTGATCTCAACCATCTTGGATCAAGACTAGCTAGGGTGAAGCGAAGAAAAGAGTAAGGGGGAAAGGAGAAGGAGCTAAATGTCTACCAGTGCGCACGCTCATCGTCGAGATTTCACCGGTTACCGCGCGGGGTCGCGGACTCGGGGTGTTCCTCTACGGACTTAACCGCGCGCGAAAGAGAAAGTCCGACAAAAACCACGGCCAACCCACATACCCACACAACGTAACGGGGGGAGGGGGGGGTCTTACGTCGGAACCTGAAAAACCCTCCACCACACGAAAGGAACCCTAAAATCACTCCTCTCCAGTCCGATTCAGCATAAAAACGTGCTCCTAAGCAACGAATTCCTACCCAATAGAAATACAGGGGGAGGGACAACATGGTGGGCCGGGCCGGACTCGAACCGGCGACCTCTGCCTCGTAAAGGCAGCGTCCTAACCAGGCTGGACTACCGGCCCCCAACTACCAACCCCAAAACCCACTTAAAACAGTGACACCTCAGCCGCCCAGCAGCCCCACCATCTCATCGCGCAACGCCCTCAGCCGCCCCAGCGACGGATGGCCCACCCCCAGCTCCTCCTCGAACTTCCCCAGAGTCACCTCGAACCCCACCTCCCGCCCCCCCTCGATCAGCTTGTCCGCGTAGGCCACGATCTTCTACTCCAACGTCTCAGGGACGTAGCACCCCCGGGGCAGCCCCAGATCCACCGCCTCCTCCACCGGCAGCCCCCCCCGATATGCCTCTCCACGA
>JAUWBQ010000124.1 GCA_030601645.1 Candidatus Bathyarchaeota archaeon
TCCACCACCTGCCAGGGGATGTACTGGTGGGTGGCCACGGGGATGTTGTAGACGACGATGGGGATGTCCACGGCCTGGGAGATGGCGTGGTAATGGTCGAAGATACCCTTCCCCCCCTTCGGCTTCATGTAGTAGGGGTTGACGATGATGGCGGCATCTGCCCCCACGTCCAGCGCATGCTTGGTGGCGTCGATGACCAGCTTGGTCGCGGTGTCCCCGGTCCCCGCGATGACCGGTACCCTGCCGTTCACATGGTCGACGCAGACCTCTATGACCTTGGCCCTCTCCGGCTGGGTCATCAGGGAGAACTCCCCCGTCGTCCCGCAGGGGACGATGCCCGTGATGCCCCTCTCGATGAGCCAGTCGATGAGGCTCCTGAAGGCTCCCTCGTCGAACTCCTCGTGCTTGTCGAACGGCGTCACCACCGCCGGTAGGACGCCTTCGAGCCTGAATCCTTTGACTCTCACCATGTTGATTCCTGAGAATAGATTGCTTGAAGTGTTTATAAAAACCGAGGGATTCCTAGTACCAGGGGGTGCGAGATTCGTCCATAGAGATAGATCCCGAGGCCGCCTCCTTCTTCACGCTGGATCGACAACACCTGATCGAGCGTGCTCCCGCAAGCAAGGCAATCGACGTGGTGGATGACATCCTGGGGCTCAACGCCCAGGGAGCCCTGAACTACCAGCTGAGCCTCTGGAACCGCGTGTCGGATCTGGACCGGGGGTTCATCCCGAACTCCCTCTTCGAGGACAGGAGCCTCGTGCGGACCTGGCTCATGAGGGACACTGTCCACATAGTCCCTGCGCACCGGCTCCCCCGTCTGCGTTCGGCCCTGAGGGAGAGCCTCCTAAGGGAGTGGAACCGGTGGACTGTCAAGACCGGAGCCAAAGAGGATCCATCCTCATGGGAGCCCCGATACGCCAAGGTCCTCAGAGCCCTGGAAGGCGAACCCCTCACCGTCAGCCAGATCCTGAGCGTGTTGGGCTGGTCTTGGAAGGATGCGAAACGAGACTTGAACCGGCTGGTCAGGGAGATGAGCCTTCGGGGTCTCCTATGCCACGCCACCTCTTCGGGTCCATGGTATCACGACACCGAGCACTCGTTCGCCCGACTGTACATGTGGCTGCCAGGGTCAGAATCGTCCATGCCTGAGCTGGATGCCAAAGCTGAACTCGCATTGCGCTACTTGAAGGGGTTCGGCCCTGCATCCCTCAACGACTTCGCATACTGGACAGGGATGAGGGTGGGAGACGCCCGGCCCATCTTCGAGTCTCTCTCGGAGTCAATCGTGGAAGTAGAGATAACAGGGCAGAAGAGGAAGGCCTACATCTTGGAGGAGGACGCCCCCAATCTTCAAGGGTTGGGAGGAATTCCCCCCCATGCCAGGCTCCTCCCCCAGTTCGACGCCCTCGTCATGGGGCACAAGGACAAGACCAGGTTCATAGACCCTTCAATTAAAAGCAAAGTATTCCTCCCGAGGGCCGACGTGGCGGCCACGATCTTGCTGGATGGGATGGTTGCGGGTGTCTGGAGGATGAGGAAGGATAGAAAGAACTGGAGGCTGGAACTGTCCCCATTCAGGAATCTCGGCGAGGAAGAGGAAGAGGCGGTGGAAGCGGAGATAGAACGCCTACGGATTTTCACGGGGTTCGAAATAGAGGCGCGAGTGAATCGATAGTTCTAACCTCATGTTGTACATTACGATACAAGGTCTGGGTTTCCGTATTAGTATATGCTTATACTAACCATATTACGGCGACAATTTTCTTCGCAAACACGGTCGATCACACGGAGGCGAAACAAACGCAAGGTCAGGAGGAGGAATACAGAAAACTCCTGAGGCTCCTGCAACCTATTCTGAAGGAAAAGAAATCGAAACCGAGAAATGGGAAAAGGTCGAATCCTGAGAGCCGAAGCCCGTTTCAGAACTGGGATGCCTATGACCCCACTCTTGGAATGGGGATGTGGCGAGAATTGCACGAGCAGACCATCCTGAGGGCTTTGGACTCTGATAGGAAGCTCAGGGCGGTCAAATCCGTCTTATTCTCCGATCCCGCGATTTTCTGTGAGGGTTGCGAAGCGATGAAGTGTTATGGTTCCCTATATCCGATATGCGAGCCGGCTCTGGAGAAACTGAGATAGTTCGGAGCTGAGTTTTCAGGATTATTTCAATAACGTGACGAAGTTGCATTCACACAAGCGGAACGACTTGAAGTTCAAACTACTCTCACCGAATCAATGAACTCGATCTTCTCCGGTCGTTTTGACATCGCAGACGCTCGATAGATCAAACAGGTAGTGTCTCCGGATTATCCCGTGACAAACTTTTTCCCATGTCAGCAAGTAATCTTTACGGGATCTGTGGGTTCAATCCCACGAAATCCTGGAGTATGGGTAAGTCTTGAAGGTCTTAGTTGTGGGCAACGGAGCCAGGGAGCACGCCATCGCGAAAAAACTGGCCGAGGACGGTGTGGAGCTCCACGCCGCCATGTCGCGAATGAATCCAGGAATAGCTGGCCTGTCCGAGCGCGTCGAGATCATGGACATCAACGATCCAGAGCTCTACGACCGGTTTAAGAACGTGGATATCGCCTTCATCGGGCCCGAGGCCCCCCTCGCAGCAGGCATCACGGACGAGCTGAACGAGATGGGGGTCCCAGTGGTGGGCCCCAGCCGCGCCGCCGCCAAGCTTGAGTGGAGCAAGGCGTTCACCCGGACGTTCCTCGAGGATCACGGGATCGAGGGCAACCCAGAGTTTCGCATCTGCCGCACATCGGACGACGTTAAGGGTTTCCTTCGTGATCACCTCGACGTAGCCGTGAAACCAGACGTGCTCACCGGGGGGAAGGGCGTGAAGATCACCGGAGAGCACCTCCACTCGTCCTCAGACGTGGAGGGATACGCCGTGGAGCGCATAAGAGACGACGGGTTGGTTGTCCTCGAGGAGAGGCTTGTGGGCAGGGAGTTCACCCTCCAGGCCTTCTCCGACGGGAGCCGGGTCGAGGTAATGCCCCTGGTCCGGGACTTCAAGAGGGCCTACGACGGCGACAGGGGGCCGAACACCGGGAGCATGGGGAGCTACAGCTGCCCGGACCACGACCTCCCAGACCTGTCAGACTCGGCGGTCCGGAAAGGGGTGAGCATCATGGAGGACACCGTCCGGAAGATCTCCGGGGCCGTCGGCCATTACAAGGGAGTCCTCTACGGGGGCTTCATGGAGACGGAGAGAGGCGTCTACCTCATAGAGTACAACGTGAGGTTCGGCGACCCCGAGGCCATGAACGTACTGTCCCTCCTTGAGACGCCCCTCATCGACGTGGGCTGGGAAATAGTGGACGGCAAGCTGTCCAAGCCCTCCTTCCGGAGGGAGGCCACAGTCTGCGTCTACATCGTCCCAGAGGGCTACCCCATAGACCCGAAGAAGGACGAAGAAGTCACGATAACTCAGCCCGGGAACTCCGAGCTATACTTCGCCTCGGTCCACGAGGAGAACGGGATCATCAGGACCACGGGAAGCCGAGCCATAGCCCTGCTGGCAAAGGGAAAGAGCGTTGCCGAGGCCAGGGAGAAGGTCTACGGGGACATCCCGAACATCAGAGGCGAGCTCTTCTACAGGCGGGACATCGGGAGGGGCGTCTAATGTCCCATGGGAGCCTCAGCGTAGACGTTATTAATCTGGAATTTACCTCATAACTATATCGAGAAGGGCGTCTGATACCATGGAGGGGGACGAAGGGAATCTGGCCGAGCTTGAGGCGATCCTCTACGCCTCGGGGCGTCCCCTTTCCCTGACGACCCTCTGCGAACACCTGAGATTCGAATCCGAGCTGAAGGTCTCTAACCTCGTCAAGAGGCTCTCAGACACCTACGAACGGGACGGGAGCCCTTTAGAGGTAAGCGAGGTCACCGGGGGAAGGGTGGTCCTCCAGCTCAAGCCCATCTACACGAGGCAGGCCCGCCGGTTCTCCATCAAACCCCTCCTCACCGCCGGCCCCCTGAGGACCCTGTCCTACGTCGCGTACCACCAGCCCGTGGAGCAGAAACAGGTGGCCGAGGCCCGGGGGAGCCAAGCCTATAAGCACCTGAAGGCCCTTGCGGACATGGGCCTCATCTCCCGGAAGAAGGAGGGGAGAGTCACCCTCATCAGCACCACCGCCGACTTCGCCGACTTCCTCGGGTTGAGCACGGACAGGACCTCCATGAGGCGCCAGCTCCGCAGCATCTTCAGGAGGCTCGAGCTCAAGGAGATCGAGAGGTAGGCCTCCGCAACCCCTTTTAAAGACCCGCCCCTTATCTTCATGTGCGTGTCAAAATTGGCCAAGTACATCCTCCTGTCGAAACTCACCGAAGCTGGAAGGCAGACTCTGAAGAAGAAGCCTGAGCGGATCAAGGAGGTAAACGTGGAGCTGGAAGCCCTGGGCGTGAAGGTCCTTAAACAGTACGCCGTCCTCGGTCCCTACGACTTCGTCAACATCGTGGAGGCCCCCGACAACGAGACCATATTCAAGCTGTCCGTCGAACTCGGAAGCCGGGGCACCATCCAGATCACCAGCATGCCAGCCATCACGATAGACGAGCTGATCAAAAGTCTGAAAGACTAACCCCCCTCTTTTTTCCGACGACAACATCAGCCGTTCAAGGGTGGGAAGCCTCGACCACCATGTTCATCGCCTCCGCCTCGACTAGGGGCGCCACATGAGGAGGCCGTTCGACTTCGGAGCAACGGGGGCAGCTCAGTCTCCCCTCGAAGCCGTGGGGGTAGTCGACGACGACGCCGTGCTCTGGGCACCTGAAAGCGTAGAAGGGGAGGCCCCCCCTCCAGCCGGACCTCGTCTGATGCCCCAAGTAGACATGGCCTGCAATCTTCATCATGAAACGTTGAAACCGTGTCAAGCTGGGATGGGGTTGAACTGTCAATGTCGGCTGTCTCTTAGCCGTCTCGGCGCTCTCATATTGCTATGTGCGTGGTGGGCGGCTACATTCATTCATCGATGATCCTGTTTACTGATCCATCAATATTCGTTGTTTCGAGTCACAGACGGCCGTCAAATCGATGAAAGACCATGAAGGGGCGTTAACACTCAGATGGGTTAAGAGGCCGTGAACGTGTCTAATCGTCTTCCAAGGGGTGTTCCCGACTTTGAAGATCTTCCTCCCCAGATCCAGAACAACATATATTATCAAACCAGCCATGCACAACAACATGGGGGACAGCAAAATCGTCGCCCCCAAGATCTCAAACACGTCCATAACATCACCAGCTGACATTTTTTCGCGATAAGGATGTTATAAGGATGTAAGAAAGTGAATATAGAATATGAAGACAGGACATCAAATAAGGAATAGCGTTCTATGTTACTCTTCGATATCCCAAGCAAGTGTCTATAAGATGGATCCTAGATAATTCGCTGGTCTTTTCAACTGACAGCCCTGCTTTGAAAATGTGGTGTGAACTCATCGAACGCTTAGAGAGTCTCAATCCGTGGGAGGAACTCGGCGATTTCCAGTAACCTACTGGCGCCATCGAAGTACTCCAGAACGTTCAGACCCTTGTCTGTGATGTCGTACCTCTTCTTGGAACGCTTGCTCCCCGTGTCCCCCGACTCTCTCAGCAGCCCCTGCTTCACTAGGCTGGCCAGGATCTTCTTGGTGGGCTTCCACGAGAGATTCGCCGTGTACATGATGCGCGTCGGCTTGTCCACCCCGT
>JAUWBQ010000051.1 GCA_030601645.1 Candidatus Bathyarchaeota archaeon
GCGCCCAGGAGTCCCTGAGGGAGGGGGGCACCGCCGTCGCCGTCCACCACTTCACCATGGGGAACGCCCTCCTCCACTACAGAGGCGAGCAGATGGGGGCGCCATGGAGGCGCATACAGGGCCAGCACAGAAACAGGTGGCCGGTGGAGCAGGCGGAGAACGCCATAGTCTACACCAACAGGCTCTCCAAGAGGCACATGCTGGCGTATAGTGACCGGGTCTCGTGGATGACGGAGTGGGACTCGGTGCTCCAGAGGCTCGTGGAGATCCACGGGGAGGAAGCCTCCGTGGCGGTCTACCCCAGCGGGAAGCTCCAGTTCGACTCCGCCAAGAACCCCCTGAGCATCTAGGCCGGGGGGCCGCGCTTGGACCATTCCGGGGTACGGGCGTCCGGGACCGAGTCGGCCCGGGGCGAGTAGGGCTTCAGATCGACGATGGGGGAGCCCTCCAACGCATCCAGGCCTGAGACATCCAGCCTGCACCCGTTGACTCTCAGCAGTTCCACTACGGTGAGGCCGATGGGGTTCGGCCGCGAGGGGCTCCGGCAGGCGAAGACCCCGGTGAGGGGAGCCCCCTTGTGCCTCGGAGGAGTTACCCGGAGCGTCCCCCTGTGTTCATCGTTGTCCCTCAGGTGAAACCAGTAGAGCACTAACAGGTGGGAGTAGTTCTCGACTCCCAGGAGGGCTGGACAGTACTCGGGATCGATCACTA
Source organism: Candidatus Bathyarchaeota archaeon (assembly GCA_030601645.1). The sequence goes on from JAUWBQ010000051.1 coordinate 712, forward strand.
ATGTGCAGGTATCCCCTGCAGACTCCACACGTCCTATGAATCGGATCTCGCCTACTCCGCTCATCTCCTAACTTCCTCGGATACCCAAGCCCCTTTGGAGATTTAACTCCTTTTTTCCCATCTTCTTTGAACGAATCGAGCGTATAATGAAAAATGGGGCATTTTTGGCTTTTTTAGGTGAAAATATCCTTGGAATAGTCATGGGGGCCGTTCGAAACTCAACATATATCTGAGTCGGGCCTGTAGCTACAGATGGAGGCCCCTGCATGAGCGAGGACCTGGAACGCACCAGAGAGGCGATCGAGAAGAAGGGAGCCAAGTGGAAGGCCGGCAAGACCAGCGTCTCGGAACTCTCCCCCGAGGAGCAGAGGAAACGCCTCGGCCTGAACCCCACTGACGAGGAGCTCGAGGAAATCGAGTCGAAGGGCTTGGGCTGCGGGAAGAAGGAAGGTTAACGGGTTCAAAGGGCTACATTGGACTCTCCTGAAATCAGAAAACTGGCCGCCTCGGGCTCTTAAAAAAAAGGGGGAGTTGGGGAGGCTAGTACTTTTTCCAGCACCTTGCGAAGTTTATCCTGCTGTCCGACCACCAGATGTCGAGCCTGTCGGCTTTCATGACTATCTCCGCGATGCCCGCCACCTGGCCTTCCGATAGTGCTCTGTTTCTCCAGCCGCCGCCTGCGTATGCCCATAGGGTCCTGACGTTCGAGGTGAACGAGTAGTCCACCAGGGCGTAGGTCGCCGTGCCGCTGGCCGCCGCGGCGATCCCGAGGATCTGGACTAGGTGGGGTTCCTCGCCGTAGACGGCCTTCATCGCCTGTTCCAGGTCTGGCTCTGCGGGTACCTCGACTTCTATGGGCTTTGCTGTTACCTTTTCGTATAGTTCCTTCGACTTCGCCTCCAGCTCTTCGAATATCTCCTCTTCACTCATCCTGGATCACTTCTTCCTCGCCCTCACGAAGGTTATCTCGTCGTCCTTCCACCAGACGTGGACCTTGCCCGCCTTCATGAGCAGCTCCGCGATGCCCGCCATGTGGACTTCGGTGATGCGTTTGTGCCTCCATCTGCCGCCCGCGTGGGCCCAGAGGGTCCTGACGTTTGAGGTGAACGAGTAGTCCACGAGGAGGTACTGGGCGTCGGCGTGGCCCACGGCCCTCGGGACGACCATGTTCCACATCCCGAAGACGTTCTGGATGCCGCACTCGCCGTACTTTATCCGGAACCAGCCCCTCTGGCCGCCGTCCGCCTCGCCCCAGCCGGTCCCCCAGCTGTTCTTGCAGATCCAGCACTCGTTCTGGTCGTCGTATCCGACCACAGCCACGCAGTGGTACCCCGCGAGGGCGCCGCTGACGTGCTCGTAGACGCCACTTGCGTAGCTGAAGAAGTCCTGGTAGACGGCCATGCCCGTTATCTGTGGGCCGTTGTTGACTATGTTGTTCTTCATCTGGTTGATGTCCTTGGTGTTGCTCCAGCTGGGGATCTTTGTGTGCCCGATCCGAGACTGCCAGTTGGAGCACGGTGTGCAGGCCTTTGTTGTTAGTCCGTGGGAATATGTGAAGCAGGCCTCGTCGGGGACACCGTTGGCCTTGAGGTAGTTGCAGGCGTGGTTCATGTGCCAGCCCGAGCAGCTCCCCCCGCCACAGAAGAGCAGGTGGGCCTCGGAGAGGTCGATGCTCCTGTTATGATCCTGATAAGTCCTTATCCTGAGAAGGGCCTCCAAGGCTGCCAGGGTCCCGAATGCGACGCACGAGCCGCATCCGTCTTGGTCCTTCATCGGAGTTGTCCAGTTGACACCGCTGACGTTCCTCCAGTCCCATTTGCTGGGTAGACCCGCTGACCCTGGGTTCGACGCTTTCCTTGTTTTTGGAGGGGGCTTCTTGCTCGTGACCGGTTTGTCCAACTTGAATTCCGTGGCGAGTTTGAGCTCCACGGTGGTTGGCATCAAGCCCAGCCTCAGTGTCTTCTCATCCTCGGAGAGCATGGAGAGGCTGGTGATCGCTGGCTCCCACTTGGCGTCCTTTTCCTTCACCGCTGACTTCAGTGCTTCTAGAGAGAATTCTTCCTGATCCATGTGCTTCAATGTAGATTCAAAGCTTGGATAGATTCAGTGTCACCGGCATCGTTTTTACATTTCAACAGCCTACTTTTATTAACCGGACACCTCGTCCGGAGAAACCAAGGTGTCAGGATCATGCCGAAGGTATCAATAGTGAAAGGAAGGGAGTCACCAGACTCAGCCGAAATCCTTGAGATGGTGAGGAAAGCCGTAGACCTGCTCGGGGGGATGGCAGACATCGTGAAGGAGGGAGACACCGTCGCCCTGAAGCCCAACATCCTCACGGGCAAACTCTCGGGGCCCGGGGTGACCACCGACCCCAGAGTCATCGAGGCCCTGATCAAGCTGGCCTTCGAGGCCGGCGCAGGCAGGGTCCAGGTAGTGGAGGGGGCGGGATACGGGGTGCCCACCTCCGAGGCCCTGGAGATGGCGGGGATGAAGGAGGTCACGGAGAGGAACGGGGCGGACCTTGTGGATGTGGATCTCGACGAGGTCGTCGAGGTGGACGTACCCAGGCCCCTAATCCTGGACAAGATGCCCGTCTCCAAGAGCTTCTACGAGGCCGACGTCCGGGTGAACGTCCCCGTGATGAAGACCCACGATCAGCTCATCATGACCCTGGGCATGAAGAACATGAAGGGCGTCATCCAGAAGCCCACGAAGCGCCTCTTCCACCGCATAGGCCTGGCCAAGGCAGTGGTAGACCTCAACAAGGCTGTGCCCCTCGACCTGACCGTCGTGGACGCCATCCACGCCATGGAGGGACTGGGCCCCTCCTACGGGGACGTCTTCGAGATGGACGTGATAATGGCGAGCAGGGACGTCTACAGCCTGGACGTCGTGGGAGCGTGGGTCATGGGGATCCCGCCGACGGAGCTTGAGTATATGAAGGCGGCCGCGGAGCAGGGCCTCGTATACCTGGATGGCTCCGGGATAGAAGTGGTCGGGGAGCCCGTAAGCGCCGTCTCCCGCAAATTCAAGTGGCCCCCCACGGATCTCGCCTCCCAAGAGGGCGTCATCATCATCGAGGCGGGGGCGTGCAGCGCCTGCCGGGGCACCATCCGCAGCGTCTTCCACGACTTCGAGCAGATGGGAAAGATGGGAGAGATAAGGGACCTGATCATGCTGGTGGGTCCCCAGGCTGAGCTCTCCGAGGATCTCGAGCAGAGGCCCCTGATAATGGGAATATGTTTGCAGCACCTGAAGGACCAGGGGCGTTACGTCGTCGGCTGCCCGCCAAACAACGACAAGATGCGCGAGGCTATCATGGAGCTCACGGGCATAGAGCCCTGAACGACTGAAAGAGTTGAGATCAACTGACTGACAAGCCAGAAATGGAGGACATCATCGAATTTCTGTCAAACGTGGGAAAACTGAAGGAGATCCCGAGGACCGGCTGGGTAGAATCGGGGGTCGAGGAACCCGAGTCGGTTGCGGATCACAGTTTCAGGACCGCGGTCCTAGCAATGCTCCTAGCAGACCTTCAGGGATTGGACTCCGGGAAGGCCGCTAAGATGGCCCTCCTCCACGACCTGGCAGAGGCGTCGACGGGGGACCTCACACCCGAAGACAAGCGTCAAAGGGGTCCCGCGTACCTGACTGAAGAGGAAGGGGCCATGGGGTGCCTCCTGTCAAAGCTTCCAGGGGATGTTGCTGCAATGTACAAAGCCTTGTGGGACGAGTTCCGAAGGGGCTCATCTCCAGAAGCCAGGGTCGTGGCCCAGGCCGACAAGGTGGAGATGCTGCTCCAAGCCTTGGAATACGAGGGAGGAGGGGTCGATCCTTCTCGACTGGAACGCTTCTGGCACTCGATGGTCGATGAAGGCCTAGCCTCTGAACTCCTCCGAGAAATAAGAAAAAAGAGAAAAAAAGACGTCGCCTAGTTTTCCGTCGCTCTACATCTTCCGGACCGTCTTCGGGATGGCCAGATCTGGTGCACCGACCTTCGACAGCTTCGCCTCGGGTAGGTTCTCCTCCACGAGGCCGATGAGCCTCCCGGCGTAAGTCACCTTGTCCCTGGCCAGCTTCTCAAGCCCCGCCCCCCATGGCTTGTATAGAGCGCCGACGCTGGGACCCGGCTCAATCTTGAAGTAGCAGGGGGAGCAGATCCTGGTCATCTCGGGGGCCTCGTAGATCCTGTTGAAGCCCCCCCAGGCGTCGAAGAGCCAGATGTGGAGGTCCAGGGGCATCTTCACCGCACTACGGATGGCGGCGAGCTGAGGGAGAGTGAGGTCCCCCACGGGGTTGAAGGTGTCCGCCCCCAGCATCTCCAAGACCTTCGCTCCGGCGGGGTTCGCGTGGCCCGCGAAGATGGAGAGCTTGTAGACAACCTCCCTGGGGATCTTGCCCGCCTCCCTGAGCCGATTCAGGGCGTACAGGCCTCCCTCCCCGACCACGAGAAAGCCGTTGAATCCAAGGTCTATGTTGTGGAGGATGTCGTCCACCATCTGGATGAGCCCCTTCATCCCCCGGTACCTTATGCCGCAGAGGCTCCCCTCTGGGGTGGCCACCTGCCTTCCGATGTCCCAAGGGGCTCTGGGCCCCGGGGTGAGGATGATCTCGAGCTTCGCGTCGTGGGCAACCTGGGCGAACTCCTCCAACTCCTCGTCGCTCAGGAGGGTCGATCCCATCACGGTGCTGATCAGCCTGTGGATGGGGATGTTTTTCTTGTCCATCTCGTCTATGAGGGCGTGCAGGACCGAGAGGCGCTCGATCCCTGAGATCTCGATGCGGTAGTTGGCTCCATCCGGGAACGTCAACGGAGATGTCGGAAGGTCGTAAGCATCGCCTTCCGGTAGTCCTATCTGGGCCAGCATCCTGGCCGTTTCTCGGATCATGAGAATCCGTTTGGAACTGTCTTCAAACAATATATAACACTAGCTGGAAAATTCCTGGGGAGAATGATTTAGTAATCGAAACGGGAAATTATTATGGCTGCATTCATGTAGGTTTGCATGGGAGGAAAAACATGTGGCTCGCACACGGATCGTCTCAACAACGCAGCTGTCGCAATCATCATCCGCTCCCGTGAGCGCGCGTGGCTAAGCCTATAAACCGTGCAATTGGATTGAATAGTGATGGGCATGATCGATTTCCACAGGGAGAAAGCAGAGAAAGTCATGGAAGCTTTGAAGGGTGGGGGCGCGAACGCGCTCCTCCTCTTCCAAGGCGCTGATGTTGGCTATTACACCGGCTTTTCCATCGGCCCCAGCGAGCGACTGGCGGCGGCCTTGATGCCTTGCGATGGGGAACCCGTCCTCGTAGTGAACGAACTCGAGAGCGAACTCCGTGGTCAGAAGCCTTGGATAGAGGATGTGGACATCTGGCTGGAGCACGAAGATCCCATCGAGGCCCTCGCCCAGAACATAAAGCGCCTGGGCCTCGACGGCGCCGTCATAGGCCTCGCGGAAGACGCCCCGTGGGGGTGGGTGAACAGGCTGAAGGCGAGGCTCCCCGCCGTCCACTTCGTTGACGCCTCCGGCTTTCTCAGCGAGGTCCGGATGGTGAAGTCGCAGCAGGAGCTCGACTGGATGAGGATGGCCTGCGCGATCACGGATCGCGCCCTAGAGGCGAGCTTTGAGCGGCTGCACACGGGCATGACCGAGAAGGAGTTGGCCGCCATCCTCGCATCGGAGATCCAGGGCCTGGGCGGAGGAGTAGGGTTCGGCCTCATCCTGTTCGGTGAGAGGGCCGCCCTGCCCCATGGAAGACCCAGCGACAGGAAGCTCGAGCCGGGAGACGCGGTCCTTGTGGATACGGGAGCCATCATCCATGGTTATTACTCGGATCTGACCCGGACTGTCTTCTACGGGGAGCCGACCCATCGCCAGAAGGAGATCTATGATGTTGTCTACGAGGCTAACAGGGTGGCCGTTGAGGCCGTGAGGCTCGGAGTCGAGTGCGGGTCCCTGGATCAGACCGCCCGGAGGGTCATCGGGGACGCGGGCTACGGCGAGCACTTCATCCACCGCCTCGGCCACGGCATAGGCCTCCAGGTCCATGAGCGCCCCTACATCGTGAGGGACAACCGCCTGGAGCTGGAATCCGGGATGACCTTCACCATCGAGCCGGGGATCTACGTCGTGGGGGAGATCGGGGTCAGGGTCGAGGACACCGTCGTCTGCACCACCGCGGGCTGCGAGAGCCTTACCCGGCTCAGCCGGGAGCTGAAGTCATACCCGGTTAGGGACTAGGAGTTGGAGACGGTTGTCCTCCCCCTGGATCTACGCCTCCACCGCGGCCGGATTCGCCCTGACCCTTCTCGGGGCGTACGTCTGTCTGAGATGGTACTCCTTCTGGAAGCGTAACTATCGGGGGGTGCTCCTCACCCGCGGACCCTACGAGAGGGTCCGCCATCCCTTCTACTCAGGCTTCCTGGCCCTCGCGCTGGGTCTTGTTTTGTTGTATCCGGTCTTCGAGACGGTGTTGCTCGCGATTTTCTCCGTGGGGGGCATATTGTTCTTCATTCCGAGGGAGGAAGAGTTCCTTCTGGAGCAGTATGGGGAGGACTATCGGGAGTACATGAAGAAGGTCCGCTGGAGGATTATTCCAGGGATCTACTGAGAAAACGTTGGAGGGTAAGAAAAGAGGTCTATTCCCTCACAGTCTTGAGGTCGTGTACCTCGACTGCGCCTAGGTACATCTCCGTCAACTGCGGGTGGTTCAGGAGCTCCTCTGCGCTCCCTTCGAAGGTGAAGGCACCGCCTCTCATCATGTAGGCGTAATCGCCGATCTCCAACGCTCGGCGTGCCCTCTGCTCGACGACGACCACGGGCAGCCCGGTGGTCTCTGCCATCTCCTCCAGCTTCTTCAGGACGTCTGTTACCAGTTTGGGCATCAGACCTGCGGTGGGCTCGTCAACCAGCATCACCTTGGGGTCCCTCATGAGGACCATGCTCTCCGCGAGCATCTGGCGCTCCCCGCCGCTAAGGGTTCCGGCGTCCCTCTTCATGAAGCCCTTGAGGACGGGAAACAGATTGAGGACCATCTCCAAATTGTCCTGAATCATATTCTCATCTTTCATGATGAATGCAGCCATCATGAGGTTGTCCTCGACGCTGAGGTGGCTGAATATGTTTCCCACCTGGGGCATGTAGCCGATGCCAAGCTGTGTACGTTCATGAGGGGGCAGCTGGGTTATGTCATTTCCATCGAAAATGATTTGTCCCGAGTAGACTGTGACCAAGCCCATGATTGCCTTCAGGAGAGTCGTTTTTCCAACGCCGTTGGGCCCCACGACGACGGTGACTTCCCCGTGTGACGCTTTGAACTCCAAGTCGTATATGACGTGGATGGGCCCATACCCTGCGTTGAGTTGTTTCGTTTGTAGGATCTCTACCATCTCACTCACCCAAGTATGATGTTATGACCCTTGGGTCCGCGAAGACTTCTTCAGCCGTCCCCTCGGTCAGCAACTTTCCCCTGTCCATAGCGAAGACGTGGTCCGCGTACTGGGCGGCGACTTCGAGTCTGTGCTCGATGACTAGGAATGTGATGCCTAACTCGTCCCTGAGTCTGAGTACGTGGCTGAATATCTGGTGGCACAGCTTCGGGTCGATACTCCCCACGGGCTCATCCAGCAGGATGGTCTCGGCGCCGCACATGAGGGCTCTTCCTATTTCGAGGAGCTTGAGCTCACCGCCGCTCAGGGTGTTCGCCGGCATGTTCCAGACATGTCGTAGGCCCAGGACCCTGAGAAGCTCCGAGGCTCTTCTGACGGCGCTGATCTCGCTGTCGACCCAGGTCGGCTTGAACAGGGATAGGAAGATGTTTTCGCCCGCATTGTCCGGCAGCGCCACGAGCATGTTCTCAAGCGTGGTGAGGCTCAGGAAGGGGGAGGCGATCTGGAAGGTCCTGACCAGTCCCCGCCTCGATATCTTGTACATGTCCTCACCGGTTATGTTGGCGTTCCGGTAGTAGACGTTCCCTTCCTCGGGTTTGTATATGCCTGAGACGCAGTTTACCAGCGTCGTCTTCCCGCAGCCGTTGGGCCCTACGAGAAGGTAGATGCCCCCTTCCTTGAGGCTGAAGCTTATGTCATCGACAGCGGCGAACTTGCCAAAATATTTCCTCATGTTCTCTATCTTTAGTACTTCGGACATCGGTATCATCTCCGTATTTATTTCTGTATTATATATTGTTTCGGAAGACATTATTAAAATTCTATCTCTTGTCTTAATAAAAATATAAAAAAAATGAAGGTTTTTATGCTTATTGGCCTGGTGGCTCAAAGCCCAGCGCATCTGTGTACCATTCGACGGTGCCGTAGACTGTGAAATATTTACCGTAGAGGACATGCTCTGTTCTGGCGCCACGTACGCCGTAGCCCCAGATCTCATAGTCGGGTGGGAACCTGTCTCCGTCTTCGTTGAGTTTTGCCCATCCGGATGTGCCGTAGTGCTTCTCACAGATCGGGTCGATTAGGGGTATTATATCTAATGGATCGACGCTTTGGGCTTCAAGTGCAGCTTCGAGGATTACCCATCCTATGTCGTAGGTGCACGCCCCATAGTAGCCTACGACTTGACCCACGAGTGGGAAGTATGTTGCGTTCAACTCTCTGTACTTCGGAGAGACGCCTGGAGCCGCCAGGGTGCTGGGGATCTGTAGGTGACCTGCTTGCGTGGGCGCGTCGTCCCTTATACGCTGCGTGATGGCCGTTCCATCGGTGCCGAACCATCGAACCTCGTCGTAGATCGTGGGGTATGCGTCTGCCTGAGTAATCATTATGGCTACCTCGGAGAAACCAATCACCAAGATAGCACAACGCTCAGCACCGTACTCAGCTACCATTTCTATAGCAATGCCCTCAAGCGTCTGCAAGTCAGAGGCGAACTCCTTCGACTCGGGGTTGTAGGAGAGCCTCCAACCTGTCTCCGATACCATGCCTCTATCCTCGAGCTCTGGCACAAGCA
>JAUWBQ010000102.1 GCA_030601645.1 Candidatus Bathyarchaeota archaeon
GTAAAACGCATCAGCCCATCACGAGGAATGCTCCCGGGCCACCACCCGATCAACGTCCATCTCCTCGGGGAGAGGCTCAAACTCACCCCTCTCCACCTTCTCGACAATAGCATCCCCCATCTCCGACGTGCTGGAACTACCGCCCAGATCCGGCGTCCTGACCTTACCCTCCCTGAGCACCGATGCCACCGCCGCCTCGATCTTATCCGCCTCCTCATCCTCCCCAAGCCAGTGCAGCATGAGCTTCCCAGAGAGGATCGCCGCGATAGGGTTGGCTACCCCCTTCCCCGTGATGTCCAGCGCGATCCCGTGAATCGGCTCGAAGAACGCAAAGTTATCCCCGATGCACGCCGACGGAGCCAATCCGACGCCCCCGATCTGACCGATCAAAATCCCGGACAGGATGTCCCCGTAGATGTCCGGAGCGACGATGACGTCGAAGGCGTTGGGATCCTGCACCATCATCATGGCAGCAACGTCCACGTTCACATAGTCCTTCTGCACCGTCCTGTACTTCTCAGCCACCGTCTTGAACGCGCTCCTGAACTTCCTGTCACCGTACAGCCAGCCGCTCTGATCGACGCAGGAGACCTTGCTCCTGCCCTCCTTCACGGCGTAGTTGCAGGCGAACATGGCGATCCTCTGCGCCCCAAACTGGGTGATCACCCTCTCGTCCACCCCCTTGTCCTCCCAGAGGTAGCCCTCGTGGCGCAGGGCGAAACCCTCCGAGTTCTCCCTCACCACCACCACATCCAAATCATCCAGATGGGGAGTATAGTGGGGAGGATAGACCCCCGGGTACAGCTTGATCGGGCGGACGTTCGCGTACGCATCCCTGTCCACCCTGAGGTATGTGATAACCTTACGGGGAACCCCGTAGAGGGCGTAGTCGGTAGCCACCGCTCCAAAGAGGAGGGCGTCCACCTCGTCGCAGACCTCCATGGCCATGGGCGGCAGGGGATCCCCGTACTCGACGTAGGCCCTGCCCCCGACGGTGCCCTCTATGAACTCGTAGTCGACGTCGGTGGCCTCGAGGACCTTCACCGACTCCCTGGTGACCTCTGGTCCAATGCCGTCGCCTGGCCAGACGGCGACCTTGTGCTGCCTCTTCAAACCCCCTGTCCCCTGACAACCCCTGAGTCCGAGTTGTTAAATCGATTTGGAAGTATGGTCCTACTACATACATGTACCATTAGAAGAACCATAAAACAATGTAAAACTTCGAAAAACGAGACGAGTTCACAGGAGGTACCGGGGCTCGCCCCTGACGGATTCCACGAGCTCGACGGCGGCCTCGACCTCCTCCCCAGCCCCGTCTAGGAGGAGCCTTACGGCTCCCTCGGCCCCCGCGACGCCCCCAGCCGAGTAGAGGTGGGCGTCGACCCCAGTCAGGATCTGGAGGGCCTCGATCTCCGTGACGATGGTCCCCGATATGGGCCAGAGGCTGGGGCCCTCGGAGTCCTCTTGGGAGGAGAGCCAGTGGAGGTCGTTAACATCCGTGTATACCAGCTTCTCCAGGCCGACGGGGATTACCAGGGTGATCTTCTTCCCGATGACGCTCCCCATGACGGCGCCCACTGTCCCCCCGGTGGAGCTGCCGATGAGGACTCCCGCCATCCCCCCCTCGTAGTCGAGGGCGTTAGCCCCCTTGATGTAGACGTCCCCCTTCTCCATGTGCTCCACGGCGTTATACCTGTCCAGCTCTCCGGCCACCTCTCCCTTCCTGAAGACCACGTCGGGGATGGGCTCCCCCCGGGGCTCCCCGTGCCTCTCCGGCTCCTTCGGGGCGGTGACGCCGCTCCGGTAACGCCTCTTGTCGAACTCCCTTCCCCAGAGCTCCTCGAGGACGTAGGCGTTGGTGGTGCCGGTGGCCACCACAACCATCCCCTCCTCCATCGCCCTCCTCACCTCCGGGAGCGCGGCGACGCCCTTCGCGATGAGCCTCTTCGATTCTGATACGGTCAGAACTACCTGTCGCTTCATCTGTAACCAATGGAGAAAGGCTCCGGGGTCCATATTAACTAACCCCTCCGCATCGGCCTGGGAACGTCCATAGCTAGACTCCGACGAGCGCGAGAATAAAATATACCTTCAACCCCCTTCGGATCGATGCTGCCCGGATCCATTGTAGCAGGCGTCCTCCTCCTAACCTCACCCTGTTCTTCGCCGTCAACCTCCAGAACGTTATCAAGGGGAGCCGGGTGAGGAGGGGTAAGAACGCCTACGCAGAGGTAGATAGGCCCAGAGGGCTCTTGATGTCCCTGGCTGCTCTGGGGACTCTCGCCTTCTTCGCAGAAGCCTTATTAGCGGTCTACGCGGGTTTCACGGGCCAGATCTACCTGCTAGTCTCGGCTCTGCAACTGGAGTTTCCCTGTGCCTCATCTTTGCAAGTCCTGGGCCTGACGGTCATGGGCGCCGGGTTCCTCGTCTTCGTCTGGAGCGTCGTCGCCAGGGGCAGGCATTCCGTGTCGTGGGAGATGTCCGACGACCACGCTCTCATCACCTCGGGACCATACAGGTACGTCCGCCACCCCTCATACCTCGGGTACTTCCTCATGTTCTCAGGACTCCTCCTAACCTGGCTCAACCTGGTCGCTCTGATCCCACTGGTCGCCATTCCGGGATACACCCAGATCGCTGTCACAGAGGAGGAGCTGCTGAAACAGAGGTTCGGCGATGAGTACCTGAGGTACATGGAGTCCACGGGGCGGTTCATACCAAAGCGTTCCTGACCAGAGAATAAAGACTGCATCCTACAATTATTGTCGCAATGACCTGAAATGGGGGATGTAACGAATGGAGGCCTCGACTTGGTCTTCGCTCTGGACTGGGTCATTATCTTGATGACATCCCTGTGCCTCAGGGCGTAGTCCCTGGGGAGGCGCATCCCCGTCCTGGCGTCTATCGCGAGCACGTAGTTCTCCACCAGGCTCGTATGGATCTCCCCTGCGAGGTCGAGGGGGATGGAGCCGTCGGGCATAAGGTAGACGTCGGGGAGGACGTTGCCGTGGGTGTCCATGTACCTGGCCTCGTCGGCCACCGGATAGACCATATTGGTCTTCAGGATCTTGAGGACCAACGTGTTCAGGGCCTGCTGTATCCCGGTCCTCAGCCACTTGGCCATCACCCTCTGCTCCACGTAATCCAGGGCCCTCCGCTGCTCGACGGTGAGCACCGCATCCTCGACGATCCTGAACTTCTCGTGGCCCGGAGTGTAGTGGAGCAGACCGGCCTTCTCCGCCCTCCTCAGGGCCAGCTCCGCCTCGGCGGAGCAGGCGGCGACGAGGCTGTGACTGTAGTAGTCCATGAGTATCTCTATGTTGTCCTCTGCCGTGTGGAGGTCCATCTTGTTCGCGATGATCAGTGTAGGCTTGATGAGGGGGAGCAGTTCCGATGCGAACTGGATCGTCTGGTCCTGTCTCCAGCTCTTGAAGGGTCTATCCCCCAGGTCTGAGTTCTCCAGGGCCTGGGCCACCGCCGGGAGTCTCGCCTTTATCCCCGACAGGGTCTTTGTCAATGCCTCCTCGAAGGAGGTGGCCGCCGTCTCCCGGACTATGGGCTGCTTGTTGTGGATGATGATCTGGGCGATCCACCTCTCGATCTCGTACTCGATGTCCATCACGTCCTGCACCGGGTTGCCGCTCCCAGGCTGGGCGATGTTACCCTCGGCGTCCACGGAGCCCGAGGCGTCCACCACGTGGATGAGGGCGTCGGCCTGGCCGATGTTGGAGAGGAACTTGTTGCCGAGGCCCCGGCCCACCCAGGCGTCCTTGATCAGTCCCGGTATGTCCAGGATCCGGATGGGGACGTAGCGCCAGTCGTCGATGCAGGTGGAGTTCAAGGGGTTGTCCTCAACGCCAAGCTCCTGGTGGACGCAGGCGTCGGACACGTAGGCTGTCCCCTCGTTAGGCTCCTTGGTGGTGAAGGGGTAGTTGGATATCTCGGCGTTGAGAAGGGTGGCCGCGTTGAAGAGCGTAGTCTTCCCCACGTTCGTCTTCCCGATGATCGCGATCGTCAACAAGGAAGAATCCTCAATGTATAGATGCGCTTGAACCCATAATAAGTTCTCCATTTTTCGGACGGATCACCCACGAAAAAGGTGCATTAATCATGTCCCTGAGGTTGGAGAATGATACTATCTACTGGAGCCTGGATATTTTCCTTTGGAACGTCGGCCATTTACTCGCTAGGGATATCAACGGTAAGAAGGGAACAGGCCCCCACAAAGCAGATATCTGTTCCGGAGAACCACGAGCCATGGCCGGGAGCAAGGACCTCAGCAGCTGCATGCTTTCACCCTTCGCGAAGCGGCTGTACTGCGCCAAGAAACGGATCACCAAGGGATGCCTGTATGTTCCGTTTCTACACCGTCGATGCCCCTATCTCGTCTGGAACAAGGACGACGTGATGGAGGAGACTAAGAGAGGGGCCAAGGAGATCGTCGCCTGGAGCGGCTTCACGGAGAGTGCGATCCAGTACGCCGAGAGGTTCCGTCCGAGGTTGAGGCTTGTGCACAGGGACGAGACGGTGAAGCCGAGGAGGCGGAAACCACGGGTCGCCGCCATCATGGTGTAGTCATGCTTTGATCACATTCTCCGTTGTTGGGGGGGTACGTCTGGCTTTTATGTGCTGGAATGGAACGCCATCCCGGAAGTTGTGTTGGTGCGACCGCCGGGATTTGAACCCGGGTCGTTGGCTTGGAAGGCCAAAATCCTAACCGCTGGACTACGGTCGCCGACCTACGAATAACCCCGAGGAGGCTTAAAATCCTTTTTCAACCGGCCAGGGGGATCATGATCTCCATGGTGTAGTCCTGCTCGTCCACCGACTCTGGGACGTACATGATCTCCACGCTGTGGACCTCGTCCGACGCCACGAGGCCGGACTGCTCAATGTACTCCCGCAGATAATCGTAGTACTCCTCCATCGTCTTGTCGGTACCCTTGAACACGAGGAAAACCCCCCTCATGGAGGGGAACTCCTTCGTCTCGACCTCCGCCACGGGCCTTGAGACTGGTATCATCAACTCCCGGCGCCCGTTCGGGGTCCTAGGGGGATCGTAGTGGACGACCATGGAGTGATCGTATACACCATATTGGTAGGGGTTCTGCCTTATCAGGACACTTAGGAGTTCGGTGACTGCCGGTGCCTCGTCTTCATCAGGCGAGAGTTCCTTGTATGCCACCCGAACTGGCTCCGTGGTCCTTACTCCCATGTGTAGGATCATGCTTTCATCACTTGCGGAGGACTTGTCTCAGGACTGACCCTCATTTAGCGCATGGTCTCCCTTAAAGGCTTCCGCCTGGAGATAAAGGATTTAAGGTGAGGTTCTCAAGTCTCAGGTGTGACTCTGGACGGAGACGAGATACGGCGGAACATGCTCCAGATCCTCTACGCCCAGGTGAAACAAATTCCTAAGGATCCCTGGGTGAGCCGGGAGGCCCTCTCCAGATTGCTGGGGGTCACAGATGAGGTCTTGAACGAGAGCGTCAGCCACTTCGAGGGCCAGGGGCTGTTGGATGCCGAGGGAGACCCCTGGGAGACGGTGAGGCTGTCCCAGAAAGGGGTGACCGCCTTGGACGCCAGGGCCCGGAGCTATTGCCCGAACCTCTGAATCGGCGAAAAATTACTTCTCAGCCTCATCCGAGCCCAGGATCCATCGAAGGGAAAGGTATTTCAAGCTAAAGTTACCAACCTCTCGGACATGGACGGCTTGCTACTGATGCTGTTCCAGCTCATTCTGGGCCTAGCCAGCGGCCTGGTGATGAGCCTCATAGGGGCCAGCGCCGTAATGATTATCGTCCCGGGCCTCAACATCGTCCTGAACTACAGGATGCACACCGCCATAGGCGTCAGCCTGCTTGTGGATGTCCTCGCCTCCATCGTCGTCGGGTACGCCTACTGGAGGCACGGGAACGTGGACCTCCGCCAGGGCCTCTGGATCGCTCTCGGCTCCGTTGTGGGAGCACAGTTCGGAGCCGGAATCACGGTTGTGCTTCCCAGCCGGTTCTTGGCGGTGAGCTATGGGATATGGATGATAACCGCGGGCGCCACGATCTGGAAGAAGGGGTTGGACCGGGCGAGCATCGCCGACAGGTTCTACAAGTACATCCACTTCGAGTCCGCCATCAAGAGGGCGGCCGTGGCCCTGTTCCTAGGGGTGCTCATAGGCTTCAACTGCGGGGTCTTCGGCGCAGGCGGCGGCATCCTCATAATGCTGGTGCTCATGTTCGTCCTCGACTACCCCATCCGCAAGGCCGTCGGAACATCCACCGTCATCATGGCCGTGACCGCGGCCTCCGCGACCGCCGGATATCTTGTGAGGGGGAACGTCGACGTCTTGGCAGGCATCGTCATCTCTGCTGGGACGATATTCGGCGGACTGCAAGGGGTGAGATACGTCAACTTCGCGAGCGAGGAGACCATGTCCAGGGTCGTGGGAGGCATCTTCATGACC
>JAUWBQ010000108.1 GCA_030601645.1 Candidatus Bathyarchaeota archaeon
TCCTACGCTTGGAATAAACTCGCCTACGGCCTCGACCCTTCGTCCTTCTTCTGCTGGTATCTCCTGTACCACGTCTCCACGGTCTCGGCGTTGACGTAGTTCCTGTGGTGCCTGAAGCCTCCCTTGAATCCGCGGGGGATGTGGAGGAGCTCGTGGATGAGGGTCCTGTCTTGATCGTCGTATGTGAGGTTGTCAAACCTCTTCGCGATGATCTCGATGATGTACTTGGCGTTGGTCCCCATCGCGTCCTGCCAGATCCTGCTCAGCCCGTGGATCCTCGCGATGGTCCTCGCTGCCTTTGAACCTCTGCTCCTTACGCAGTAGACGGAGTCGGGGCGGACGTGTTCGAATCGGAGAAGGTCGATGATATGATCCACACGCTCCTTGATATCAGGCGCGGGAAAGTACTCGATCATCTCTCACCACATGAAGGTATGGGTATGTAGGTTCGATGTGTTTTTAGGATTATCGAGTCCGGAAATACTTAAAAGGATGGATGGATGATCCATCCATACGAGCGGTGAATTTGGTAGCTCTGAACCAGACGAAGAAGATCAGCATCATCGTCGTGATGGCAGCGGCCTGCATCGGCAGCAACTACGCAATGCTGGGCGTCATCAACGTGAAGTTCATGGACGTCTTGGTCTTCATCACGGGTCTCGCCTTCGGGAGCAGAATAGGGATGGCTGTTGGCATCCTCTCGTGGGCGATCTACGGCCTGATAAACCCCTACGGCTTCGTGTTGCCTATACTGGTCGCAACCGCGACCATGGAATCTGTGTATGGCCTCGTAGGCGGGCTTATAGGGCGAAAAAGCAGAAGCGTGATCCACGGGAACTCGATAGTCGCCGGAGTTCAGTATGCCATTGTAGGGCTGGTTTTGACCCTTGTATACGATCTAGTCACGAACGTTGTCTTCGCCGTCACATTCGGCATTAACCTGAGTGTCGCGCTGATTGGAGGGATTCCCTTCACTATGGTCCATACACTCTCAAACATGGGTCTCTTCTTCGTCGGAGTCCTACCAGCCATCAAAGGGATACACCGCTTGATGCCGGAGTTGAATGTAAATGTCTGAAAGAAATAGTATCTGGATGTGGGCCTCGGCGGCCCTGTTATGCACCACGATCTTAGCGGGCTACATGGCCCTGAACTCGCAGAGCAAGCTAGTCGGCCTGCAGGCTGACTATGACGCCCTCATGGAGGGGGTTGAGTCGCTGCAGGGGAGCCTCGAGGACCTCACGATACTCATAGATATGAGGATCGACTACGGCGAGGAGAACATAGTCTGGTACAACTCCACCCGGGTCCCCTTGAACGCTAAGCTCCTAGAGGCCACCGAGATAATAGCGCCAGTGGACTACACCCTCGGCGATTACGGCGCTATCGTTAATGAGATCGGCGAAGTCAGCGGAGACGAAGGCTTCTTCTGGCTCTGGTACACCTACGAGGAAGGCGGCTGGCAGCTGGGGATGACTGGCGCCGACACAAGGAGCCTAAAAAATGGAGACATCGTAGCTTGGGAGTACACGAACGTGTTCCCTTTTTAACGTGAATGGAGAAATCTGTACTCGAATGGAGCCCCTAAGCGTACTAAGGCAGGTGGTGGCGAAGCTCGCCCCGGGGAGGCCCCCGGCCTACTCCCTGGCCCACGCCCTCATGGGGCTGGAGCGGATAGGGACCAGTCTGGGAGTGGGCAGGCAGCAGCTGGCCAGGGAGCTTAGGCTCGGGGAGGGGACGATCAGGACCATGGTGAGCCGGATGAGGGGCCTGGGGCTGGTTAACGCCTCCCGAGGGGGGATGAGCCTCACGGAGAAGGGACTGGAGATTCTGGCGGAGCTCGCCGAGGTGATGTCGACGTCCGAGATCCCCGAGACATCCCTGACCGTCGGATCGGAGAACTACGCCGTCTTGGTCAAATGCGCCTCAGCGAAGGTCAGCCTGGGCATCGAGCAGAGGGACGCGGCTCTCATATCGGGAGCCCTGGGGGCGACGACCCTGGTCTACGAAGGGGGAAATCTTCGCATGCCGGGGACAGCGGAGGATCTCGACCCCGAGACGAGTCAACTGATCCTCGGCGACCTCGGTCCGGGGGATGGGGATGTGATCATCATAGGCTCCTCCGTCGACGCCTTCCTCGCAGAGCTGGGGGCCAAGGCGGCGGCCCTCGAGCTCCTCCAAGACTGAGGGTCGATAAGTTCTTTTATCGTACGCGGACGACTCCAGTAATACTATGCTGCATTTCGCATACGGCTCGAACCTCTCGCCAAAGTTCCTCAGGAGCCACTGCCCCAGCGCACGCTTCGTGATGAAAGCCTACCTCCCAAACTTCAGGGTGGAGTTCAGGCACTACTCCAAGAAGAGGCAAGGCGGCATCAGCACCATCATTCCCCATCAGGGGAGCCTCGTCAGGGGCGTCATCTACGATGTCCCACCGGGGGAGATGCTGGACCTCGACGAGCTGGAGAGCGTCCCCCAGGGTCTCTACACCCGGGAGACTTTCCTGATACTTGGGGAAGACGGAGGCTGGCACGAGGCGGACCTCTACAGGGTGGCGAAGCCTGAGGGCCCTTTCGCTCCCGCCCGCAGCTACGTGGAGCTCATGCGGGAGGGGGCCCAGGAGCATGGTCTAGACCCTGAGTACGTCGGGGAGCTCCGGAATCTCCTCGACTCCCTGGAGTAAACTCACTCCCTCTCGTAGACTACTTCCCCGCCAACGATGGTCATCAGGACCCTGGTCTCGACGATCTCCGAGAGGTCCACAGCGAAGATGTCCCGGTCGAGGACGACAAAGTCCGCCAGCTTCCCAGCCTCGATGGAGCCCTTCTCGTCCTCCTTGCCCTCCAGGTAGGCGCCGTTGATGGTGTAGGCCCTCACGGCGTCCAGGACGGAGATACCCTGCCCCGCATCCAACACCTGCCCCCTCATGGAGGTCCTCGTGACGCAGCCGGCGATGCCCGTGATCGCCCAGTTCCGGCCGAAGCCGTCACTGTTCCCCCCAGCGACGATGCCGTGCTCCTTGAAGCTGCGCATCGGGTAGTATCCCTTCAGCCTCTCTTGGCCCAGGGCGTCGATGTGGCTGTCGCCGATGGGGTGACAGAAGCCGATGGAGGCGGAGACGGCTACTCCGAGCCTCGCCATCCTCTCCAGCTGGTCGGGCCTGACGAACCCTGCATGCTCGATCCTGTGGCGGTGGTCCTCCCACTCACTGGATTTCACGGCCTCCTCTATGGCGTTTAGGGCGATGTCGATGGCCCAGTCGCCGATGGCGTGGATGCAGGCCCTGTTGCCTGCCCGGTGCAGGCGGACGGTCTCCTCGGTGAGCTCCTCCTGGGTCACCCTGTTGATCCCGTAGTTCCCCGGGTCGTTGGCGTAGGGCTCTGTGAGGGATGCTGTGAGGGAGCCCATCGCGCCGTCGACGCCGATCTTGACGCCGATGACATAGAGCTTGTCCCCCCAACCGAAGCCAGTCCTGAGCCTCTGCCTCGAGAGGTCGCTGGTCGCGTGGCCCATGTAGGGGGCCTTCCCGTCCAGCTTGAGGCCCGCCCTGAGGCGGAGCTTGTCCTCCTTCAACAGCTTCTGGTAGGCGAGGGCCTCGGGGGCCTTGATGTGGGCCTCGTGGATGGTGGTGAGCCCCCAGCTGAGGAGCTCCTCTTCGACCCTGGGCCAGTTCTCCACCATGATCTCCACGGCCTCCTCGTCGGTGGGCGCGGGGATCCTGTCCTTGACCATGTTCATCGCGGCGACCTCGTCGAGCCTGCCCGTCGGCTCCCCCGCCTGGTCCTTCTCGATGTTACCCCCTGGAGGCTGGGGGGTGTCCTTGGTGACGCCGGCGACCCCCAGGGCCATACTGTTGGCCACTGCGTTGTGGCCGCCCGCCCGGCCGAGGTAGATAGGGTTCCTGGAGGAGGCCTTGTCAAGGTCGTGCCTGGTCGGCCAGCGCCGATCTGTGAGCTTGGTCTCGTCGAAGCCGTAGCCGACGACCCACTCGCCGCCCTCTTTCTCCGAGGCCTTGGCGGCCAGGGCCGCGACCAGTTGGTCGATGGTGGTCATCGGGGGCGAGGTGCAGTCGACCCAGTCGCCTCTCATCCCCTTCCGGATGCAGTGCTCGTGGCTGTCTATGAAGCCGGGGAGAAGCAGTCTCCCCCTCAGGTTGATGATTCGGGCCGACTCCGACGCCAGCAGCAGAATCTCATCGTTGGTCCCTGCCTTGACTGTCCTTCCGTCTTTCACGGCCACAGCCTGCGCGACTGAGCCTGAAGGGTCAACGGTCACTACCTTCCCGTTAACAAGGATTAGGTCCGCTCCGATCTCCTCAGGTGGATGACTAAGCATCATTTCAGAACACTGCGATCGGTTTTACTCTGAGGATATTTAACACCCTCGGCAACACAACAGAAGTAATAAAAAATGAAAGAGACGTCCCTAACGACTATTCTCTCCGTAAAAGAGTAATAGCGGAATGGCATCGTGAATCAACCATGGACAAAAGCCGCAGACTGGTCTTCGTAGCACTGGGGGACAGCCTCACCAGGGGCTTCCAACCCTACGACCCCTCCAGTTCCTTTGGATACGGTATTCCATACACAGATTTCTTGGACAATCTGATCATCCCCGAGCTCTCGAGGAGGGGCATGGACGATGTGGACATCTACGTCATCAACCTCGGTATAAACGGGGACACGACCCGGGGCATGCTGGGAAGGTTCGACCGTCAGGTCGCTTCTGAGGAGCCGGGCTATGTGATCATCCTCGGGGGGATAAACGACCTGTTCATGGGCGTGCCACCCGAGAGCATCATGGAGAACCTTAGGGGAATCTACGAGAAAACACTCCAGATCGGAGCGACGCCCATAGCATGCACCCTCACCTCGGTCCTCGGCTTCGAAACTGTGATCCCCCTAATCCAAGAGCTGAACGACATGATCGAGGCCAGCTGCAGGAGAGAAGGCATACCACTGGTGGATCTCTACTCGGGCACATCAGATGGGGAGGGGAGGTTGATGGAAGCCTATTCGAGCGACGGGGTCCACCTCAACGGGGAGGGCTACGAGAGGATGGCCTCCGTCGTATTCGAAGATGTCGTCAAGGGGATCATCGACGGTCTGCAGTGTGAGAAACTCCCCAAAGCCTCCTCGGGTAACTGAGCAACCTCCGTTCATAGCCTTTATAGGTAGGCTCCGTACTAAAGTCACGAGATTCCAGATGCCCAAGAAGAGAAGCAGCGGGGGACGCTCCAAGGGAGGAAAGGGCCGCTCGGGCACGGTGCAGTGCAGCTTCTGCGGGGCCCAGGTCCCCAAAGACAAGGCGAAGAGGACCACCCGGTACACGTCCCTCGTCGACTCTAGGCTGCTCAAGGAGCTCCAGCAGCAGGGCGCCCAGATAGCCCGGTACAGGACCACAAAGTACCTTTGCATAAGCTGCGCGGTCCACCGGGGCGTCGTCAAGGTCCGGAGCAAGGCAGAGCGGAAGACCGTCGTCCCGAGATGGCGGAGGAGACGCACCTAGCGCTTTTTTATCTCCTCGTAGAAGTGGATTGCCCTCTGTAGCACCGTCAGGTTCGCGATCAACGCAAGCAGGATCACACCGTAGCCCAATAGCTCCAACCTGAAATAGGCAACATACGAGACAGCTATCAGGAGGATCATCCTCTCGGCCCTCTCGGCCAAACCCACCCCGGCCATGGAGACCCCCGCCGCCTCGGCCCTGGCCCTCGCGTAGCTTACCATCATAGACCCTATCACCGCGGCCATCCCCCAGACGGGGTGGCACAGCCCCGAGACGGTTATCGCGGCGAGGACGACGGCGTCGGAGTACCTGTCCGCCACCGAGTCGAAGAACCCCCCGAAGGCGGACGCCTTCCCGGTCTTCCTCGCCAACACGCCGTCGAGGGCGTCCAAGAGCCCCGAGAGCAGTACGAGGGTGGCCGCCGCCGGCAGCAGCAGCGGGTTGAAGCTCCAGTTAAGGTAGCACCAGGCCGCCGCTCCGGAGGCTGCGAGGCCCATCACGGTGAGAATGTTGGGCGTCAAACCGAGAGAAACTAGGGGGGCGACGCTAGACGCCACCTTCTCCTCGAACATCTTCTTGAACTTGCTGGAGACCAACGCCACCGCCTCCCTATATGGGTGAGAAGACTGTTTAAACCTTCATGCTCTA
>JAUWBQ010000110.1 GCA_030601645.1 Candidatus Bathyarchaeota archaeon
TCCATGTCGTAGTCGCAGGCGCTCACGTAGCCATCAACTCCCACGGAGAGCTTCCTGATCACCTCTATGAAGTTCCTAGTCTTCGAGTATCTCTTGTCGGCCTCGTGGGCTGGCACCCATTTGAAGCCGAACACGGGGTAGATCCACTTGCCCCCGTCCTGGGCTATCGTGAACAGATGGCCGAGGGCCGAGACGACAACAAGGTCCTTTCGGCCCCTCCTGGCGATGAAGTAGGGGACGCCTCGCTCTCTATAGCTCTCCGGAGCCCTGTCCACGTCGAGGGCCTCCGCTATCCGCCTCGCGGCGGTCGGCTTCTCGCATATGACCAGGATACGCTCCGTCAACCCGGACTCAATACCCTATTCGCTGCGAAACATTTTATGGGTGATGGTTACAAGCCTGAAAGGAGTCATTGCAACGGTGGAAATGACTCTCTCCGTGTTTCTCGGTTGTACGATGGTTTAACGGTGCTTTTTAGCTTAAAAAAGGGTAGTCTGACTTACCCTGAATATTCATCTGAAAATCCATGTTTCGACGGCGTATACCCATTAGTATGTACGTATAAGCGAATCGAAGAAAAGAAAAAAGTTGGGGGATTTATTTGACGTATTTCCTCATGTGGACAGGCGTCGCATGGGGCAGCGGCAGGTCCTTCATGGTCTTGAAGCCGGGCTCCGAGTTGATGACGGCGGGGATCATGTTCGCGGTGATGGCGATGGTCCCGAAGTCTCCGTGGACGCACGGAGAGATCTTCTCGTTTATCGGCGGCTCGCCCTTGATGGCGATGCTGTCGAACTCCTCGGGGGCTCCGATGTAGGCCCTGAAGTCCATGGTGATGAGGGCCTCGCCGTCCTTGAGGCCGTAAGCCATCTGCATCGAACCGGCGTTATAACCCTTGGGAACCTCGATGGCGTCGCTGGCCACGTCGTGGTCGAGGACCACCGGCACCACTTGGTCCACCTTGATCTCGTCCAGCTCCCAGCCCAGGGCGTCGGCGATCATCTGGATGGACTGCTCCAATCCGACGTGGCCGGTGATCTCGTGGTCGTCGATCTTCTTCCTGAACTCCTCGACTGTGAGGCCGGCGCCGATCTTCTTCTGGAACGGAATCCGCCGCGTCGCAGCGTCCATCTGCCTCGTGATGTAGATATCATCTACATTGGTCATCGGTCCGGTGAGCACTATAGGCAGAGTGTCCATGAGAAAGCCCGGGTTGATACCTGTCCCCAGCAGAGTGCAGCCGTTCTCCTTCGCGATCTTGTCGAGCTTGGAAGCGTATTTCTTTCCCTCCTCCGTGTCGTAGGGGTAGGAGAGCTCCTCGCAAGTGGAGACGCAGTTCACGCCGTTCTTCAGGATCTGCTCGAATTGGCTGAAGGTCTGCTTCATATAGGACATGGTTGTGTGGCAGACGATGTCGGGCTTCGTCGAGGAGATCACCTCATCAGCGTCGCTGGAGATGAGGACGCCGAGCTTCTCGCCCCCGAGGACCTCGCCAAGGTCCTTTCCGACGATGGCGGGGTTGATATCGACAGCTCCGACGATCTCCACGCCCTCCTTAGTGAGGAGGTGCTTGGCGAGGCGTCGGCCGATGACGCCGATGCCGTAGGAGACTACTTTAACTTTTTCCAATGTGAATCGATATCAAGTCACGATATCCAACTTAAATCTTACGCGCCTGCGAAAGCACTCGGATGAGCCGCTATTTGAATGTGCAGAAAAATATTTTGATGACGCCCTGTTCCCCGGATTCGATTAAGAACAGTACCCTCGAATCAACATCAGAATAGATGGTCAGGGTTTCCGCGTCTCCCTTCATGCTCTTGCAAGTCCTCATGAACGCCTTGAAATCCACCTCAACTAGCTCCACGCTCCCGGCTGCTTTCTCCTCAAGGCTGTAATCTCCGACCAGTTCGAAACCCCTGCTCCTGACGACCTCTATTCCCTTTTCAAACTGCATCTGAAACGGATACGCCCCAATCAGGAGATATGACGCAAGGAATACGATGGTGACGATCGGGAAAGTCCCCTGTAGGATGCCGTTCTTCAGGAAACCGGCTTTCATGAGTTTCAATAGGAACTAACATTATGCATCTAATAAATTAGTCGTCACAATGTGAAGTAACATTATAGATACAAAAGATAATGTCACATAAATTTGGGAATATATTGAAGAATTTATTAACATCTTGAATAAATGGGATAAAAAAGGGGTTCGATGGCGTCAGGTAAGGATCTTCTCTCTGTTCTCGTCTGAGATCTTCCCCAGCTTCTTGACCTGGTCGACGAAGCACGTGATGAACTTGAGAAGGGCTTTAAAGAAGATGGGCGCCATCAGCCTGAATTCGACCCTCTCAGGCTCGACCCCCATACAGACGAGCTCCTCCTTCACCTCCTCCACCAGCTCAGCATCGTGGCGCTCCTCCACCTCCCAAATCATGACGCCATCAGCGCCTAGATCCAAAGCCTTCAGGGTGAGTTCTAGGTCGAGATTGGTGGTGGAGGACATCCTTACCATACTCATGTTGATTTGGTAGTGGAGCCTCACTGTCCCCCGTTATCGGCCGCGGTATGGCTGAAGGTGTTGCCGGAGAAGCCAAGGGCCGCAACATCGTCGCCGAGTCTTCGAGGAGCCCTCCAACCTCCTCCGGCGGAACTTTCTTAGTGTAGTTGGGTAATTGGAGCCTTCTTGATGAGCACATCGAGACGCATACACTACACCCGTTGCATGAGATAGGCTCCACGGGGAATACATTCCCTTGACGCGTACGCCGGCTTCTCAACGTATCCGACGCGATGATCGTCCAAGGCCACTAAACCTAAACGACTCTGAGCAGTCCGTAAATCAGGGAACTGTACTTCCCATTATCTGCTTAAAATCTGGGTGTTTGAGTGTTTTCTGAACTTCACATACGCTATATAAAACATATACTGAATATATTCTTGTGAGTTTAACTCTTATTGACGCGCGCTCGCGGAAAGAATATATATTTAAAGCACTTTTCGCAACAGGTTATGATTACCAAAATGTTTGAAGAGTTGGCCCCACGGGAACCTCAGCTCAAAGATACGAACGTATGTATCATCATAAATATGGGAGTTAGTTGACCATGGCTAAGAAGATTGTATGTCGCTGTCACGACGTGACCGAGTCGGATATCGAGTCGGCCATAGACGATGGCTACGACGACTTAGAGACGCTGAAAAGGATCACCGGTGTGACGACCGGTCACTGCCAGGGAAAGACATGCATGTCTCTCACGATGGGCATCCTTGGCCGGAAGAAAGGAGAGAGGCTGAGCGAGACAACGAGGATCAGGGCACCGATCGACCCCATCACCCTAGGTAGTCTCGTCATTAAGAAGAAAGCCTCAGAGGCGTGATTGTTTTGGTGGACTGGAGAATATACGAGCACCCGATCCTCAAGTTCAACAGAGGGAAGGAGGTCACCATCTACCTCGACGGTAAGCCCAAGAAGGCCTTCGAGAGTGAGACAGTCGCCGCCGCCCTCTATGCTAATGGCCTCAGGGAGTTCAGCAAGAGCATAAAATACCGCAGGCCTAGGGGCTTCTTCTGCGCCATCGGCCGCTGCTCAGCATGTCTGATGGAGGTGGACGACGTCCCCAATGTCAGGACTTGTATCGTCATGTGCAAGGACGGCATGCAGATCAAGAGGCAGAAATACCCGGCCGACCACCTCTCGCCGTTCCTCAATCTGATGAAGCTCCCCCCGGCGGTCTACATGAGGCTTATGACCAGACCCGGCTTCATCTACAAGCCAGCTATGATGGTGATGCGGGAGCTCACAGGCCTAGGCGCCTTCAAGAAGAAGCTGCCCAAACCCGCACCCGCAACCATGGGGAGCGAGGGCACCCTAGAGACCGACTTCCTAGTCGTGGGCGGAGGTCCCGCAGGGATGCAGGCCGCCATAGAGGCGGGGCAGAGGGGTGTAAATATCATCCTCGTCGACGACAAGGACAGGCTCGGGGGCCAGTTGGTCAAGCAGACCCACACTTTCTTTAGCGACATCAAATACGCCGCTGGGAAACGCGGATTTAAACTAGGCGAGCATATGATAGGCCAACTCTCCGAGCTGCCCAATGTAAAGATCCTCACGGAGACCAGCGCAGTCGGCTACTACCCAAACGAGAACGTGATGCTAACGAAGCGCCCAGGGAACGCCACCCTCAAGGTGAGGGCGAAAAAGTACCTCGTCGCCACTGGAGCCTATGAGAAGATGCTTGTTTTCGAGAACAACGACATTCCAGGGGTCTACGGAGCGGGCGGTGTCCAGACTCTCCTCAACGTCTTCGGCGTCAAGCCGGGGAACAGAGGAATACTCCTGGGCACTGGTAATGTGGCGCTCATAGTGGCCTATCACCTCCTTCAGGCCGGGATAGAGGTCGCCGGTGTATACGCTCCAAGTTTCAGGAGGGTTAGGGGCTACTTAGTCCACGCTGCGAAATTACAGAGGCACGGTGTGCCCATCGTGACGAGGCACACCATCGTGAAGGCACTCGGAAAAAACGAGGTCAAGGGGGCTATATTGACCAGGCTGAACACCGATTATACCCATGTAGAGGGATCCCAGTTCAAGGTGGACTGCGACTTCATCTGCATAGGAGTCGGACTCAATCCGGCCTATGACCTTGTGCAGCTCTTCAACCCCAAGATGGTAAACAACAGCATCCTCGGAGGCATGGTCCCGATAAGGGACAGGACCTTCCGGTTCACTAAGAACGCGTACATCGCCGGGGACTGCGGGAGCATTGAGGAGGCTACAACCGCGATGCTTGAGGGTGGGTTGGCCGGTCTCTTTGTTACCGAGGCCCTCGGACGGGGAGACGAAGGAGTCACCGCGAAGATCGAGGAGTACACTCACGCCCTCGAGGAGGATAGGGGCTCCCCTTTCAGCACACGTCTAAAGGACGCCATTCAGGAGATCACGGTTGAGAACATAGAAGAGGTGTTGAGTTGATGACGAAGGAAGAGTTGAACGCCCTTCAGAGGGGATACCACAGGAAGGAAGAATTGGACGAGTTAGCAGTCCTCCCCCCTGAGGAGACGATAAAGGAGAAGCGGGTCGCACTCATCGAGTGCGTCGAGGAGATCCCGTGCAACCCCTGCGCCGTAGTGTGCAGGCTGGATGCCATCGAGAAGGAAGGTCTCTGCGATGTGGCAAAGATTAATTGGGAGAAGTGCTCGGGATGCACCCTGTGCGTCGCCGTCTGTCCAGGTCTCGCGATATTCCTCCAGAACATCAAGGACGGGAAGGGATACGTAACGATGCCTTACGAGCTCTTACCGCCCCCTAAGGTCGGGATGAAGGCTCAGCTCATGGACAGGTCCGGCAAGGTCGTCGGTGAGGGTACCATCGTGAACCCCACATACCAGGCCAAGGGTGACGCATACCCCCGCTGGGTGGTCACAGTAGAGATGAACGATCCTGAGCTCAGCTACGAGGTGCGAGCCATCAAGATATTGGAGTGATGTGAGATGCACAAGTACGAGACATTAGTCGTCGGTGGCGGGGCCATGGGTCTCAGCGTCGCCTATAACCTCATGAGGAGGGGCAGGGAGGCCCACGTCCTTGAGGGTGACTACCTCAACGCCGGCTCCACCGGCAGGAACGTCGGAGTCCTAAAGGCCCGGAACCCCTACGCCATCGGAAACGGGAACGAAGATCTAGTGAAACTAGCCAAGGAGGGGTTGAAGCTCCACGGCAACCTTTCAAGCGAGACAGGACTCAACACCTTCTACAAGAAGAGCGGCTGTCTCATCGTCGCCAAGGACGAGGAGGACATGAAGGAACTCAAGGCCTACCACAACCACTTCACCAAGCTGGGACTCAGCGATCTGGAACTCACTCCTGAGGACATCCACAGCAAGTGGAACTACATAGATCCAGACAGCATCATCGCTGGATTCTACGCCCCCGACGAGGCCAACGCCCACCCCTTCGGCGTTGTTTGGGCATACGTCGAGAACATCAAGAAAATGGGTGGAGTTGTGGAGAAGCAGAACAAGGTAAAGACAATTGACAAGACCTCGGATGGCTACAAAGTCATCGCCGAGGGGGGAGAGTATGAGGCGAAGAACGTTGTCGTGGCCTGCGCCGAGCGTTCCTCGGTGCTTACGGAGCAGCT
>JAUWBQ010000153.1 GCA_030601645.1 Candidatus Bathyarchaeota archaeon
GTCTCGTCGCAGATCTTCCTTATCTTCTGCCAGTAACCGTCCGGCGGCACCACCTGGCCGGCCCAGCTGCAGATGGGCTCCGCCATGAAGGCGGCCACCGACTTCTCCCCCTCCTTCTCTATGGTATACTTTACAAAGTCGGCGCAGAGGAGGTCGCATTCGGGATACGTCTTCTTGAAGGGGCACCTGTAGCAGTAGGGGCTGGGGACGTGCTTGAACTCCTCGAAGATGCTGAGGCCCTTGGCCTGCCGGTTCCTGCTGCTGCCGCCGACGCTCACCATCGCGTATGTGGAGCCGTGGTAGGCGTCCCAGTAGCTGACTATCTTCGAGGCCTCCCTGTAGAGCTGGGCGAGCTTGATGGCCACCTCGTTGGCCTCGGTGCCGCTGTTCCCGAAGAAGGTCTTGCAGAGATCACCGGGGGTGATCTGAGCCAGCCTCTTGGCGAGGTTGATCATGGGTACGTTGAAGTAGCTGGGGGAGGCGTAGGCCATCTCGTCCATCTGCTTCTTCGCGGCCTCGATGACCTCCCGGTTGTTGAGTCCGATGTGGACGTTGTAGAGCTGGGAGATCAGGTCAAGGTATTTCTTCCCCTTGGCGTCCCAGAAGTAGACCCCCTCGCCGTGGGTGAGGATGAGGGGCTTGTAGCCGGGGCGGGGCTCCCACCTCTGGACCAGGTAGGCCTTGGCGTCTGAGTGGAGGCGATTGACCTCCTCCTCGGAATAATGCTTGTGAGACATAATCATACCTCGGACATTCAGGCAGCGATCTTAATTTAATATTTGCCATTAGATAACTCTAGAACGGGCTGACCAAGGAGAAAGAGACTGATTGGATTCCGTTTAATATCTGTTCTACATGTTTCTTATCGGGGAACGGGTTTGGAAGGTTGGAAGACTTATCTGAAGGCGGATCCAACCGACTGGCTCCTCGAGCCGGATAACCCATCTGTCCGCTACTTCGCCCTGAGGGACCTGATGGACTATCCTGAAGGCCACCCGGAGGTCGTCGAGGCGAAAAACGCCATAGAGGGATCGAGGTGGGTCACCAGGATACTCCACAAGCAGAAACCCGGGGGGTTCTGGGAGTCAGAGGACCGGCCATACCATCCGAAGAACAAGGCGACCTACTGGCAGATCATCGTCCTGAGCTTGCTCGGCTTGGACAAGGGGGACGAAGGAGTCAGGAGGGCGGTGGAGTACGTCTGGGGGTTCCAGCACGAGGAAGGGGGGTTCTGCTCGGTCAAGGAGGCTGGAGCCCTCGTGGAGTACGAGATAAGGAGGGAGAGGGCGTCGAAGAGGGATAAGAGTCTCCCGCCGTTCGAGGAGTGGGCGCCGGGGCACATCAGGGAGTCGGAGATGTCCTGCCTCACGGGGAACGTCGCAGCGGCCCTCATCAGGATGGGGTACGCCGAGGACTCCCGGCTCCGAAGGGCCCTGGACTGGCTGGTGGAGGTCCAGAACAGGGATGGCGGCTGGCTCTGCCCCTACTGGAGGGCTCATATCAGGGACAAGCACGGCTGCTTCCTGGGTGCTATCCCGCCTCTGGATGCCCTCTCCTTGCTACCGTCCTCCCTTCGAACCCCTGAGATGGACGAGGCCGTCGAGAGGGGCGTGGAGTTCCTGCTGATGCACCGTCTCTACAAGGGCGATCACCACGGCTTCAAGGTCATAAACGAGTCTTGGTTGAAGCTGCACTTCCCATGTTTCTTCTACGACATATTGAGGGGGCTGGACGTGGTCACGCGGCTCGGTTACGAGGGTGACGATCGAATCCATGACG
Source organism: Candidatus Bathyarchaeota archaeon (assembly GCA_030601645.1). Next base: position 1,780 of record JAUWBQ010000153.1, read on the forward strand.
CCCTTGAAGTGATAATGAGCAAGCAGGATCAAGACGGCAGATGGGTCCTCGAGAAGACCCCCGGTAACATGCAGACGAGCCTTGGGCAGAGGGGTAGGCCCAACAAATGGGTTACCCTGAACGCCATGAGGGTGCTGAAGCGGGTCTATGGGTAGGCTCCATACTTGCGTCCCATTTATAGAGGACCGTTTCGGGAAAACATAGGATGACGTCGTCGAGGGTGGCCATAGTCAAGGGGCCTAGAGGCCATGAACCTGTTTACAAAGCATTGGATCTCATCGATTATAGAGATGCCTTGAAGGACTGGGATCGCGTCCTCATCAAGGTGAACTTCATCACCACAAAGACCTGGGACACCGGTGCCACGACGGACCCCGTCGTCGTCGAGGCCATCATCCGTAGGCTTCAGGAGATCCCCGTAGAGGTCCTCGTTGTCGAGTCGGATGCAACGGTGACCAACGCCACCAAGGCGTTCAAGGTGACGGGGATGGCGGAGATGTGCGAGAGGAACGGCGTCGAGTGGCTGAACCTCAGGCACGTCAAGGACAGGGTTGAGCTGCCCATCCCAGACGGGCTGGCCCTGAAGAAGATCACGGTTCCCAGGATCGTGGCCGAGTCCGCCGTGATAAGCGCGGCGAAGCTGAAGACCCACAGCGAGACCGGGGTCACCCTGGGGATGAAGAACATGTTCGGCGTCCTCCCAGAAAAATTCAAGGGGAGATATCACATGAAGGGGATGCACAAGGTCATCTTGGACATCAACAGGGCCGTGAAGCCGGTCCTCACGGTGGTTGACGGCTTCGTCGCCATGGAGGGAATGGGCCCCGTACGTGGTAGCCCAGTCGAGATGGAGATCATCATTGCCGGACGGGATGTCGTCGCCACTGACGCCACCGCCTCGAGGGTCATGGGCTTCGACCCCAAGAAAATAGGGCATATAAGAATGGCCCACGAGGCCGGCCTCGGGGAGATGGAGAACATCGATATAGTCGGGGAGCGCCTCGATGCCGTGGCGAGGGCGTTCAAGAGGCTCTGAAATCCCTGGCCATGTCCATTAGATCGCTGAACTTGAACGGGTAGAGGCTGGCGAGCTCGCCGGCCTCCATTGGAGGGACGCCGGAGGCTATCAACTCGCGCGCGCCCGGGCGGGCTTCAAACTTAAAGTAAAAAAGCCCCGCGTAGCGCTCGCGTGCGCGCAACTGGACAGATTCCTTCGCTACTCAATTTTTCCGCACCAGTACAACCAGTCGCCCGTGTTGACTTTTGGCTGATATCGAATGTCTGTGATCACCGAATCAAATGGGGCATTAATTTCCTCCAGCTTCCGTCCCGCGATGTCATTAATGATTCCCAGCCGCGAGCCTTCTTTGACCACCTCGTTAAGCCCACAATTATTGTATAGGATGCCGCCCTGATCAGCCCTGAGCCACGCGCTCTCTCTGGAAACGATCTGGTCCAAATCCATGCCCACTGGTTCCTCCTGCAACATTCCAAGGTTGATCATGATGTTTTTGGCGCCCTGAACGGCGGTATTGACATGCTCTTCCCAGATATGCAAACCGCCTCCCATTTCTGCCATGATGCAAGGCACACCGATGAGCCCCGCTTGGATGGTGAGTGCGCCCAACCTTCTTAAGGCACCCATCTTTGGATGGTGTTCTGAATGATCGAGAAGTTGTACAGGAACTCCCTGCCCAAAGGATTCATAGAGCTTCTCGATCTGAGCGACCACGAGTCTGTCTGTCTCTTTAATATGTTCAGCTAAAATATATCGACAAAGGATGATCCTACCCCCATCGTGGAAGTCCAGCGCGTAATCCGTTCTCTTGATGATGTTCTCCCAGATAAAAGCCGCAATTCTCTCTGTCATTAACCCATTTGGGTTCCCCGGCCATACACCGTTCATATTCAGCCTTCTATACCCCAGAGAGGATGGCGCCATGTAGTTGTCTGTTAAGAAAGCGAGGGGATTCGAAACGGGGACCGCGATGACCGCTCCAGAGAATTTGTCTGGCTCCAGCTCATCCATAAGCCGGTTTATAGCTGCAACGCCGTTATACTCATCACCATGCTGAGCACCGAGCATGGTGAACAACGGACCTTCATGTTTGCCTACTAAAGCTCGAACGGTAAGAGAAATCGGCGTCCCATCCGCAAACTCAGCTACCTTGACACGTGTGACCCCTTTTTCTCCTGGTTTTAATGTCAGGTTGAATAAGTTAAAATTCATCTACAACCACATCGAGCGAATGATAGAAGTAGAAATTAAACGTTACTCTCCGCAGTTCGCACGTGCATCGGAGAAGCTACTGACATGTCGCGCATGCGATTAAAGCAAAGTGCTCTAATGCGCGCGCTGGACCCCAAAATCCCGGAAACAATATGGAACTGTGAACTCCCTGAAAACCTTATCATATGCTATCACTCACACCAAAACCGCCATCCTAAGCCAGCCCTTCAAAAAACCCTTATGACCACCTACCGGTCACAACCATGGAGCCCCGGGCGGGAGTCGAACCCGCGGCCAACAGCTTACAAGGCTGCCGCTCTACCACTGAGCTACCGAGGCGCAACAACATGAAGAACCTGAACCCACATATATTTTTCCCGGACCCAAAAACCACGACCCCCTGAGAGTCTGAAAGAGATAACAGAACAAGACTAAACGAGGAGCATGAGACGTAGACACGCAGCCAACGAATGACCGACAGCACGTAAAACCCACCCCTCAGCCCGGCTTCTCACACACGACCCCGAAGACCTCCCTGACATACTCAGCACCGGTGAACCCCGCCTGCCTCAGCCGCCGCATCACCCCCCGCCTCAGGTCGACACGCCGATACCTCGACCCCGGCTCCCCGGTATAATGGAAGACCCTCCCCCCC
>JAUWBQ010000040.1 GCA_030601645.1 Candidatus Bathyarchaeota archaeon
CCCTCCCGATTTTCCCCCTTTTTTTACCTGCTCATCGTTTCGTATTGATCAGGCTAGATCTCTTGGAGATTCAGCCTCTCAGCCATCCGCCGTAGACGGGGTACTTGCAGCAGATGACCTCGATGAACGCCGGCCTTCCAGCTTTATTCTCCTTGAGGGCTCTCTTCAGCGCCGGGGCTATCTCGTCGGGGTCCTCGACTCTCTCCGAGTGGATCCCTAGGCCCTCAACGGCCTTGGCGGTGTTCATGATATTCGAGGGTGTGACTTCTGAGACATAGGGGTTGTGGCCCGGGCCCCAGAATCCGGGGCCGTACCCGCCGAAGCCCGAGTTGTTGATGTGGACCGTGGTGATGCCCATCCCGTTCCTGACCAGGACCTCGTAGTTGCCAACTTGGTAGCCGAAGCCTGCGTCCCCCGCCACGCTCACCACCTGCCGCTCAGGGAAGGCGAGCTTCGCGCCCATGGCGGCGCCGAGGCCGAAGCCCAGGGTGGAGACGTTGCCCCAGCCCATGAATCCGTGGGGGACGAGGGCATCGTAGACGGTGCTCAGCTGGTCCCGGGTGTTCCCGGACTCGTGGGTGACGAAGCTGTTCCTCCGGTCCAGGACCTCCATCATCTCGCCGTAGACCCTGTAGGGGTTGATGGGAGTCTCGCCGGAAGCCATCAGGGGCCTATACTTCTCCGACTTCTCTTTCTTGGCGGCCTCGATCTCCTCGACCAGGCCCTCCCGCTTTGGCATGCCCTGATCCTCCGCCTCGGCCATGAGCTGCCCAAGGACCAGCTTGGCGTCGCCTATGACGGCGTGGTCCACCCGGTAGCGCCTGTTGATGTCCGACTCCTCGACGACGCACTGGACTATCTTCTTGCCGGCGGCGTCGGGGATCGTGTGGCCGAAGTGGGTGGTGGAGAGGCCGCAGCCGATGGCGAAAACCAGGTCTGACTTGTGGAGGAAATGCTCTGCAGGCATCCCCCTGACGCCGATTGAGAGGGGGTGGTCTTCTGGGAAGCAGCTCTTCCCCTTGAGCGTCGTGAGGACCGGGGCCCGCACGAGCTCGGCGAACTTGAGGAGCTCATCGCAGGCGTCCGCGTAGAATATCCCCTGGCCGGCGTAGATCATGGGCTTCCTAGAAGAGCGCAGCGCCTTGATGGCCGTCCTGACGTCTTTGGGGTCGGCCATCGTCTTCCAGCCTTTGACGGGGGTGTAGGGGAACTCGTCCGTGTCGTACTCTCCGAGGCCCCGGGGGAGTTGGAGGAAGACTGGGCTTGGCCTGCCGGAGCGGAGGTGGGTCACGGCCCGCCTCATGAACTCGGGGACCCTCTCGGCCCTGTTGATGTACCCGCTCCACTTGGTGACGCTCTGGAAGGCGTCGTCTATGTCGTACCGGGGACGCCCCGTGGAGCCCGGGGGGACGCCGTCAGTTAGGCATAGGACGGGGGAGGAGTCCTCGTAGGCCTGGGCCAGGGCGCCGTAGGCCATCTGGATGCCCGCGGGGTTCAGGCTCCCCATCACGGAGCAGACGCCGAAGCGCTTCCCGTTGGAGACCCTGGAGAAGCCGTCGGCCACAGCCACGGCGTAGCGTTCGTCCCTGACCATGAAGTTGGGGACGCCCTCCTCGCCGCAGGCGTTGTTGAATACGTTGGTGGGGAACGTGGCCACCCACTCGACACCCTCCTCCTTGAGGATCCTCACGAGCCCGTTTGACGCTTTGACATTCAAGAATCGAACCTCGCTATATCAAAGGCGGGAAGGAGGGAAAAACCCTGCTATGACGAAAAGGAGGGAAAGCGTCCTCAGCCACAGAAGCTGTGGATGACCCTCTCGAATATCCTGGCGGCGTCGATCACCGAGTCGACCTCGACGTACTCCACCGCCGCATGGGCTCCCGAACCAGTGGGGCCGAAGGCGACCGCGGGCGTGCCCCGCCCCCAGATGATCTGGGTGTCCATCCAGCCGGATCCTCCGATGAAATAGGGCTTCTCACCCGTCACGTGTTCCGAGCACTCGCTCAATACACTGCAGATCTTCTCGTCGGGGGAGATCTCCATTGGCCCCCGGAAGAACGTGATCTCGTAGTCCCCCTCGAACTTGGGGTCTATGTCTCCGATGGAGCCCAGAAGGTCGTTCAGCTCCGCGTCCACGTCTTCTTTCGTCTCCCCCGGGATCAGCCGCCTCTCGATCTGGAGCTTGCAGTGGTCGGGGTAGGTGCTCAGCTCCCTACCGCCCCCGATGATGGAGGAGTGGACGGATGGCGGACCAACCAGCCTGTGGGACTTCTTCATGAGGACCTCGTCCTGGAGCCGTTCCAGGCCCACCTGGACCCTGCCCATCTTGGCTATGGCGTCCACCCCCACCTGCCAGGCGCTACCGTGAGCCGCGACCCCGTGGGTCTCGATGTCGACCCAGGCGAAACCTTTGTGAGCGACCAGGATCTGGAGCCCTGTGGGCTCCCCGACGACGGCGGCGTCGGCCCTCACCTGCTCCACGACCCGCTCGGTGCCGATGCTGGCGTACTCCTCGTCGCAGACCGCCGCTACAACCAGGTCTCCCTTCAGCTCCTCCCCGGAGTCGACCACGGCCTTGGTGGCGGAGAGGATGGCGGCGAGGCCTCCCTTCATGTCGCAGGCGCCCCGACCGTACATCATGCCCTCCTTGACGACGGGGTCCAGGGGGTCGATCTCCATGTAGTCGATGCCCACGGTGTCCGTGTGGCCGTTCAGCATCAGGGTAGGGCCTCCACCGCTACCCTCAAGGACTCCGACGGCGTTCACCCGCCCCGGCTTTATCTCTTCTATCCTTGTATTCAGGCCGGCGGACCTCAGGTAATCTCCCACGTACTCTGCGATCTCCGCCTCCCCGGGGGCACCGGGGACCAGGGTGGTGTTGACGGAGTTGATCTTGACCAGCTCCTTCAAGAGTCCGATAGTGTCGGATTCGACCACGTAGGTACCGGGTTTCACCGTCAGAATGCTCACCTGTGGGTTGTCATTTCCCGCGTTAATAAGCCCTTTCTCACATTCGAGGCGCCCGATCAAAGAGACGGCTTGCACCGAGGGTCCATGCCGCTGTGTGGCCCTCACTTCCATTCGATCATATGGGTGCGAAGATGGTTTTCCAAGAATCAGAAGGTTTAATTCTGTCAGCCTTGGTGAAGTCAATAAGTGATTGATTTGCCCTATTGTCCGAAATGCGGCGTGGAGGCCGATGAGGGGGAGAATTACTGTCCAGCCTGCGGTCAGAGGCTCAGTGAAGGGGGGGACGGACGGGTTCGGAGGCGCTCCGATAGGAGAGCCGTGGACCACCTCTCCCTGGGATTCAACCTCGCCATGGCGAAGCCGATGGTGTTCGCCCCCGCCCTGCTGGGTGGGATCATCTCCATCGTCATCGACAACTTCGGGGGGGGCACGGGTACACCAAGCTTCGCCCCCATTCTATTCTTCGCCATCATCGTGTCCATCGTCGGCTCCATAATCACCTTCGTGCTGAACTTCGCGACCATCGACATGGCCCGGGACGCTTACGTGGACGAGGCCCTGGACCTGGGGAGGAGCTTTAACTACGCCCTGAGCAGGATCGGGACCTTCTTCATCGCATCCATCGTGGCGGCACTGCTGTCATTGACCATCGTCCTGATCCCCATGGCAATCCTCATGGTGGTCATCATCGTGATGGACGAGACGGGCATCATGGACGCCATCTCCAAAGCCTTCGGCGTCCTCACGAAAGACCTAGGGGATGTGATAGTCGTCTTCGTGGTCGCCATAGTCGGGAACACACTGCTCGGATGGACCCCGCTGGTCGGAGGCCTCCTTATCGCATGCTACGGGGTGGTCCTAGACCTCGCCTTCATCGACATCTACCACCATTACAAGAAGGAATACCTTGCTTTTTGAGAAAGTTCCAGGCTACATCGCCCTGAGGCGTCGGATCCGCTCGTCGACGGGAGGGTGGGTGGCGTAGAGTCTGTCCAAGGCGCTCCTGTTTGGGTCGACGAAGAACATGTGGCTCACCGCCTCGCTCACGTCCATCTCCCCCCTGTTGTGATCACTTATCTTCTCAAGGGCGGAGGCCAGCCCCTCGGAGTATCGGGTGAGCTCGACCCCTGAGGCATCCGCGAGGAACTCCCTCTGCCGGGAGACGGCTAACTGGACGATCCGGGTGAGGAGGGGGGCGAAGATGGCCAGGAGGAATCCCACGGCCAGGATGGCGACGTCGAGCCCCCGCCTCTCACGGTCTCCCCTGCCCCTCCGGCCTCTGATGGCCCCGTACCTGTAGGTCCTGAGGATGATGTGGCTTAGGATGGCGGCGAGGCCTACGAGGACGGCCACCAAGGTCATGAAGCTGATGTCCCTGTTCCTGATGTGGGAGACCTCGTGGGCCAGGACCCCCTCCAGCTCCTGCCTGTCCAGCACCCTCAGGAGGCCGGTGGTGACGGCGACGCTGGAGTGTTCAGGGTCTCGGCCCGTGGCGAAGGCGTTGATCTCCTCGCTGGGCACTACGTACACCTCCGGGGGAGGGATGCCCGCGGCGAGGCTCAGCCCCTCCACGGTGTCCCTTAGGTAGACGTACTCGCGGCCCTCCGCGGGCCTGGCCCCAGTCGTCCTGAGGACCACCTGATCCCCGTACATCCAGGAGCTGTAGCTATAGATGACCACGAAGATGAGGCTCAGGGGCAGGACGACGTAGAGGTACCCGGGGGCGAAGATGTAGGCGAACGAGTAGACCAGGGCCACGATAATAACAGAGAGGGTGGACGCCAGGAGGATGGATTTCCGCCGGTTCCTCGCTATCTCGTCGTGGAAGCTGCGGCGCTCCATCAGAACTCCACTTTGGGAGCCTCTCGGGCCTCCTCCGGCACCTCGAGGAACTCGTGCTTCGGCCTTCCGCCGGCGAACCAGACACCCGGGATGGTGGTGATCAGGTTGTTGTACGTGAGCACGCTGCTGTTGTAGAACTGGCGGGAGTAGGCTATCTTGTTCTCGATGCCCTCAAGCTGCTCCTGGAGGAGTTTAAAGTTCTCCGCCGCCTTCAGGTCGGGATACGCCTCGGCCACGGCGAAGAGGCGGCCCAAGGCCCCGGTAAGCATGTTCGAGGCCCCCATCCGCTCCTGAGGAGAGCCCTTGACCATCCCCGCCCGGGCCTGCGCAATGCTCTCGAATATCTCCCGCTCGTGGGACGCGTATCCCTTCACCGTCTCGACGAGGTTCGGAACCAAGTCGAACCGCTTCTGCAGCTGAACGTCTATCTGGGCCCACGCCTCCTCGATGCGGTTCGCGAGGACCCTGATGCGGTTGTAGTAGGAGACGAACCATGCGCCTATGATCCCTACAACTATGACCAAGCCGACCAGTAGATACCATCCATTCAACTCGACAACACCAATGAAGGAGACTCACGGAAAATCTTATTAATCTATTGACTGCTTGGAGGGGCTCGAACCTCACTCAAGGAGGAAGGAAACGCTTTTCCTTCTCTTCCTCCCCTCGGTCATCTCCAACTCAGCCAGGCGGCCGATCTCCCCGGTGCTCCGCACGTGGGTGCCGAAGCAGAAGGTCAGGGCGTGGCCGGGGATCTCCACCATCCGGAGCCGATGGAGGGCTCGGGGGAGCTTGTCGAGGAAACTCCTCTTCCTCTCGTCCTCCTCTCCCTCCAGCTCTTCCCGGGAGGCGTAGTAGATCCGCAGAGGTATGTCGTCTTCCACAATCTGGTTGAACTCGGCCTCCACCCTGCCCACGATCTCCTCCGTGAGGTCCGAGGGCTTGAAGTCCAGGCGTTCCAGATCCGAGTAGACCTTGGGGCCGGCGCCCTCCTCCTCGAACAGGCCCGTGAGGAGATGCTCGGCGCTGTGCCGCCTCATGTTATAGAATCGTGGCTCCCAATCGACGACGCCGTGGACCGTGGCTTCGACGGGTATGTCCCCCCTGATGTAGTGGAAGATGTCCCGGCCCCTCTTCATCACCTTGTGGACCTCAACCTCCTGACCCCCATGTTGGAGGACCCCCGTGTCGTTGGGCTGCCCTCCAGACTCAGGGTAGAACGCCGTCCGATCCAGCACGACGAATCTGGGCCCCGCCTTGACGACCTTGGCGTCGAACTCTTTCAGATAGCCGTCCTCTGCGTACAGGGGCGTCGAGGAGAAGTAATCGTTCGCTCCATTATCGCTTGATCCTGCCAATTCTGTCTTCCTCTTTTTCAGTCTACCATGTTCTACGAGAGCCCCAGCACCCTCTCGGGGTTCTCCCTGGCAAGTTTCCGGATGTCGTCGGCGGGTATGCCCAGATCGAGTAGGCAGGCGATGAACTCCCGTAAGCCCTCCACGGGCTCCGGCAGGGTGTAGACGCCGAAGTCCGTGGCTATGATGCACCTCTCCGCCCCCAGCTCACTGATCTGCTCGGCCACCAGCTTGACGCCCCCACCCGGCCCCTCGCTCATGCCCTCGTCGATGGAGGCGTACTCCCGCTCCACGTAGTAGTGGGTCTTGGGGATGGAGGTAGTGTGGGTGTACGCGGCCAGGGTATACTCGATGAAGGCCCCCCTATCCGCCATGTACTTCAACTGGCTCATGTCCGAGATCTTGGTGACGGCGCTGGAGACCACGACCTTCTCGATGCCGTACTCCCCGGCTAGGTCCACGAGTCGCACGGCCTCCTCCGCCGAGACATGGCCCGTGATCATGTAGATCTGGGGGTTGGCAGCGATGAGCCTCAGGATCTCGTCCAACTCCGGTCTCGGGGCCTCATCGAGGGGTATGCGGATGCACCGGTCCAGCTCCTCCTCCTTGAACTTGGGGTAGAGTTCGCTCAGGGGGATGAATTTTCCGTCGACGAGGCGGCCCTCCCTGGCCGCTTGAGAGTAGGTTGAGTGGGCGCCGAAGCTGACGTACTTGGCGCCGTCGCCGTAGCTGATGGCGGTCTTGACTGCCCGGGGGTTCATGCCTCCGTAGACGGTGTTCAGGATGATGCCTCCGTAGGTCTGGAAGTCGGGGACCACCCGGTTCACCAGCCAGGCGGTGCCATTGCTCATCTCGAAGACGTCCATGTAGACTATGGCTCTCATCCCGGCGTCCCTGGCCTGGAAGGCGGCCTGGAAGGGGTCCACCCTCCGGGGGCTGCTGAAGATGTGGGGGCCGGCATGGACATGGATGTCGATGGCGCCCTTTAGAAGTTCTTGGGAAAGCTCCATTGATCTGCCTTCGGGGAGGATCATGCCGGTCTCCGGATATCTTCCGGTGTTTGAATTGAAATACTTCGCGATTTAGGGAGTTATGAGATACCTACTTTCTCCAGCCGCCTCATGATAGTGAAGACGATCAAGGCGCGCGCAGTCACCAGTTAATCACAGTTAAACGGCGAAACTTGATTCCTTTCGTAACTGTGTGTTCACTCGAGGTGGCAGCGGAGCATCATCTCGCCGAAGACCCCTGGGGCGCTGCAGGCATCGCAGGAGATGCAAGTCGCCGCCGGCTGCCCCGCCTCTAGGAGCCGTACAAGGTTGGGTTCCCTGATGAAAGGTCTGCTCATCGAGATGAGGTCGGCCACGTCCTTCTCTATGATGGCCTCCATGCACCTTCGGCTCCTGATGCCGTTGACCAGGGCCATGGTCGTCGGCTTAATGGTCTCCCTGATCTTGGCGGCGTGGCCGGCGAAGTATGCCTCTGAGAGCTCGGGGTCGTCGGATCTCGCCCTGACTCGCCTGATCTCTGCTACCTGGCCGACTCCCCCGCCGCTGATCTCGATGGCGTTGATACCCCTCTTGGATAGGGCTTTGGTCACCTCGATGCTGTCCTCGACGGTGAACCCGCTGGGGCTGAAGTCGTCGCAGTTGATCTTGATGAGGACGGGGATGCAGCCCCCGACCCTGGCCCGGATCTCGTCGTATACCTCGTTGAGGAAGCGCATCCTGTTCCCCAAGCTGCCGCCGTACTCGTCGTTCCTCCTGTTCGCGAGCCTGGAGAGGAACTGGGAGACGAGGTAGCCGTGGGCGCCGTGGATCTGGATGCCGTCGAAGCCCGCGTCCATGGACCGCTGCGCGGCGTCGCCGAAGGCGTCCACTATCTCGTGGATCTCGTCGACTGTGAGGGCCCTCGCCGTCCAGTCCGCCTCCCCGTACTCGGAGGGGCCGGCTCTGTCCACGATGCTCTTATAGCCGGCGTGGTTGAGCTGGGTGACGATCTTCCCGCCATGTTCATGTACGACATCTGTGAGCTCCCGGAGCTTGGGCACGTGGATGTCCCCGCTGATGCCCGCCATTCCCTTGTGGGCCTTCCCCGCGTCGGCGACATATGTGTGTCCCTTGACAATTAGGCCCACGCCTCCCTCGGCCAAGCGCCTGTAGAGGTCGATGATCTCCGGGCGGACGACGCCCCGTTCATCGGACCAGTAGGATGTGGTGGGGGACCTCATGAAGCGGTTCCGGATCTCCAGGGGGCCTATTTCGTAGGGTTTGAAGAGGACTGACATTTCGAAGCGCTAGAGGAGTTGGAATCGCTGTTTTAGAAGTTATCGGAGCCGAACAAGATCCCTTAACATGTATTCACTGCCTACCCAGCATAGCAACTTAAAAACGGGCCACCCTAGAGTATTGGAGGCTTTCCACTTTGGAAAGGAGGAAGATAGTCATCATCGGAGGCGTCGCCACGGGCCCCAAGACCGCGGCGCGCTGCAGGAGACTCGATCAAGACGACGAGATCACCATCGTAGAGAGGGGGGACCTCATCAGCTACGCGGGCTGCGGCATACCCTTCTACATCGAGGACGTCATAGAGGAGTACGACGCCCTGCTGACAACGGCGAGGGGTGTACTCAGAGATGTGTCCTACTTCCGGGACTGTAAGGGCGTCAGGGTTCTGGACAACACCGAGGCGCTCAAGATCAACAGGGAGGCGAAGACGGTCACGGTGAAGGACCTGAGAACGGGTGAGATTAGAGACCTCCCCTATAACAAGCTGGTGCTGGCGACGGGAGCCAGCCCCTTCGTCCCAAAGATGGAGGGCATCGAGCTCGAAGGCGTCCACCGACTGTACAACCCCCACGACGCCAAGACCATAAAAGAGGCCTTGGACCGAGGCGCCAGGAGGGTCGTCATCGTGGGAGGGGGCCTCATCGGTATGGAGACATGTGGCGCCTTCGTGGGGAGGGGATGCGAGGTCACCGTCCTCGAGATGATGCCCCACCTAGTGCCCGCCCTCATGGACGAGGAGATGGCCCTCCTCTTGGAGAAGTACCTCAAGGAGAGAGGCGTCAGGGTCTCGACGGGGAGCCCGGTCAGCAAGATACTCGACGACGGGAAGGGTCGCAGGGGTGGAGACTGCCGACGGGCGGAGAGTCGACGCCGATCTGGTCGTCGTGGCAATCGGAGTCCGCCCTAACACCGAACTAGCGGTGGAAACTGGTCTAGAGATAGGGCCTACGAGGGCCATCGCCGTTAACGATTGCCTCCGGACCAGCGATCCGGACATCTACGCCGGCGGCGACTGCGTTGAGAACACCCATCTGGTCACCGGCGAGAAGGTATACACGCCCATGGGCAGCACCGCCAACAAGCACGGGAGGATCATAGCCGACAACATCAACGGGAAGAAGACCACTTTCCCCGGCGTCACCGCGACAGCGGTCTTCAAGATGTTGGATTTCAACTGCGGAGCCACCGGCATCACCGAGAAGAAGGCACGGGAGCTGGGCTATGATGTGGTCACGTCCCTCTGCCCGAGGAGGGATCACAGCCACTACATACCCGGGGCTGAATTCTTCGTCGTGAAACTCGTTGCCGACCGGAGGACGGGCAGGGTCCTCGGCTGCCAGGTGGTGGGAGAGGGCGACGGCGTCAAGCGCATCGACGTTGCGGCAACCGTCCTCAAGTTCGGCGGGGACGTGAAGGCCCTGGCCGACCTCGATCTCGCCTATGCTCCGCCTTACAGTGAGGTGATGGACGCGATCGCCCACGCGGCCAACGTCATCAGGAACAAGGTAGACGGGCTGGCCCACGGCGTGCCGCCGGTCGAGATGAAGAGGAGGCTTGAGAGCGACGAGGACTTCGTCTTCGCCGATTGCAGGGACCGGCCCTCCTACGAGGAGCAGACCATCGAGAACGAGCGGACCATAAACATGCCGTTTGAGGAGTTGATGGAGGGGCGCCCTGAGCTCCCCAAGGACAAGGAGATCATCTTCTTCTGCAACACGAGCATCACGGCCTACGCCGCCGAGCGGGTCCTGCGATCGATGGGCTACGAGGACGTCAAGTTCTTGGACGGCAGCCTGGACGCCTGGCCTTTCCCCCTTGAAACCTTGAAGAAGCAACCCTGAATTTTTCACTTGACCGTGTCGGAGGCCAGTTCCCGGATCCTCCCTGCGATCCTTTCCATCTCCTCCACGTCGGGGCGTTTATGGCCCCGGGCGATGCCCTGGATTATGCCTCCCCGGTCGCCCCTGGACCGGGGGATGATGTGGATATGGACGTGGAGGACCTCCTGGCCGCTCTCCCGGCCGTTGTTGATGCCGATGGTGCTCGCCGGTGCGTCCATCGCCTCCTGGATCCCGCCCACGAGGCCTCGGAGGGCCCCGAACAAAGCCACAGCGTCCTCCTCGGGCAGGTCTTCGACCTTGGCGATGTGGGCCTTGGGGATTATCAGTGTGTGGCCGGGGGCCGAGGGGTTGACGTCCAAAAAGGCGAGAACCCTCTCGTCCTCGTAGACCTTGTAGGCGGAGAGCTCGCCCCTGATGATCCTGCAGAAGACGCATCTCTCGGACATTGACCCACGATCATGAAGGACTTCAGGCCTTGAAAGAGTTATCCGCTAGCCTTCCCTCCTGATGGCTCTGAGGGCGCCGTTGGGGCAGAACTCGATGCAGCAGAAGCACTGGATGCAGCTGGGGTCGTTGATCTCCGGGTTCCCGTGCATCATTATGGCCCCGGCGGGGCAGACCTCGGCGCATATACCGCAGCCGGTGCACTTCTCCCCGTCGCACTCGATGGGCATCCTGATGTCGATGAACGCCTGGCCGTCAGAGTGGATCTGAGGCCTCTTGAGGGGCCGAGCTACCGCGGCTACGGGTGAACCCACGACCTCAACCTCATCGAGGGATGCGGGACCCAGCCCCCGCTCGACGGCCAGGAAGTTCGTCCCGACCTCCAGCGGGTCCCAGCCCATGACGGCGGAGGCTACCATGTCGACGGCGACCGCGTCATCACCGGCGATGACGAGGCCCAGGTCGACGGGGTCTCCGGTGGTGGGCCCTTCCCCCTCCATCGCCACGACGGCGTCCACGACGTTGAGGACGATCCGGTCACTGATGCAGCCGTAGAGGTCAACGAGGAGGCGACTGAAGGCCTCGGGGTCGTTGCCCGTCCGGACGTGGTGGTGGGCCTTGGTCCCCCCCTGCTGGAGACCGAACAGGTTCTTGACCGCGCAGGTCAGCTTGGTGAGGGTGTGGGTCTTGAGCTTGGGGACGTTGAAGATGCCGTCGCACTCCAGGGCGAACCTGGGGAACCAGAACTCCTTCAACACCTCGCCCTCCTCGTTTACCATC
>JAUWBQ010000113.1 GCA_030601645.1 Candidatus Bathyarchaeota archaeon
GCGATAGACTACGTCAATGCCAAGCCAGTGTACCATGAGATAAGACAGGAAGATAACTGGCGTTTTGATCTTGAAGAGATGAAGTCGCTCGTCACCGACAGGACCAGGCTCATCTTTCTGTGCAACCCTCACAATCCTACGGGCAGGGTCATGACTAAGGAGGAGCTGAAGGGTATCGCAGACATCGCGGTGGACCATGACATCATCGTGGCTACAGATGACCTCCACGACAACATTCTCTTCGACGGTCGGAAACACGTAAGCATAGCCTCCCTAGGACCCGAGATAGCTGAGAGGACCATCAGCATGTTTGGCCTGTCCAAGACATTCGGCCTCGCAGGAATGCAGATCGGGTGGCTCGTCGCTACGAACAAGGAGATTCTTGCGGGTATCAACAAGATAGCTGAGGGACTGATTCAGGGAACTAGCTCCATCGCGCTCGCTGTCGCTCACGCCGTTCTCACGAAGTGTGATGGATACATCCCGCCCTTGGTGGAATACCTCCAAGATCTCAGGGATTACGGCGTAAAGAGACTGAAGGCCATCGACAAAGTCAATGTGGTCTCTCCCGAGGGGACCTATATCCTCTGGCCGAACATCAGTGACTTTGGGCTGACCAGCGCTGAAATGCAGGAATACCTGCTTGAGAAGGGCAAGGTCGCCGTGTCTGACGGCTCGACTCATGGACCGGGGGGAGAAGGGTATATTCGAATCGTTTTTCCCACGAGTAAGGCGATCTTCAGTGAAGGTCTAGATAGACTTGAGGAGGCGCTTTCTAGGCTCTAATTGTTGGGCGAGTAACATCTCTTTGTTCTAAATCCTTCGCGCGCGACACAGGAAAATGTAAACAGGTAAAGTAGGAATTCAGAAAGGAAATAACCATGGCAAATAGAGTGACCAATCTTTTTAACGGAATCGCCAAAATACGGATGTTCCGACCTTTTCATTCTCGGAACTTTGGCCTCCTTTTTCTGACTACGATTACTGTGTCCCTTGGAAACTTCATGATGATGGTGTCTTCAGGATGGCTGGTGCTGGAACTAACTGACTCTCCTTTATCCTTGGGCCTAGTGTGGGCTACACGCTCGGCACCGAATCTAATCTGGGGAATGTTGG
Organism: Candidatus Bathyarchaeota archaeon; assembly: GCA_030601645.1. The sequence continues at coordinate 1,117 of JAUWBQ010000113.1, forward strand.
CAGGCGCTGTAGCTGATAGGTTTGACCGAAAAAAACTACAGATTGTGGCCTTGATTTTGTATTCAGCCTGTGGTCTCCTATTAGGTTACCTAGTCGTGCAAGGCTGGATTCGACTTTGGCACGTCCTTCTCATCACCTTTGTCTGGGGGTCAATCCGAGCCTTTGATGGGCCTGCACGCCAAGCTTTCATTGTTGATATCGTTGGCCGAGAGGGCGCCATGGGCGGCATCTCTCTTAACGCTGTTGGGATGCGAGGCATTGGCATCATCGGTGGTGCTGCTGCAGGAATTATCATCGAGTTATATGGCCTGGAGTGGCCTTTCTTCGTGTTAACCGCGGCTAACATCCTAGCAATCGGAATTACAGCTAATATTCGGGGGATTGAAGGGAGGCCTATTGCCGAAAAGGGAACCCTCTGGAGCAACCTCGTTGAAGGAATGCAGATCGTTCTAAAAAATAGAGTTGTCCTCGCCTTAATGGTGATGGCAGCCACCTGTGAGATGTTTGGCTTCTCATATTCAGTACTTCTACCCGTCTTTGCCCGTGACATCCTGGGCGTAGGCGCCGTTGGCCTTGGTACGTTCAGCGCAGTACGTTCGGTGGGCGGTCTTGTAGCTGGGCTGACTCTTGCCTCTCTCGGAGACTACAAGTACAAGGGACGGATAATGCTCGGTCTCTTCTTTTCGTTTGGTGTTTCGTTAATACTGTTTGCCAACTCGTCTGTGTACCCTCTCTCACTATTCTTCATAGGTCTAGTTGGAATAACGGCGGCGGGACACGATGCCATGCAACATATCCTGTTCCAGCTTAATGTTACGGAAGAACAGCGTGGCCGTGCCATGGGTATATGGCAGCTAAGCATCGGATTTGGGGTGCTGGGCAGCGTGACGCTAGGAGCAATAGCTGAGGCACTTGGAGCACCACTTGCTCAAAGTATCTTTGGAACCGTTATGCTAGTCATCTTCGTTATACTAGTATTAGCTGTGCCAAAACTCCGCAAATTGTGATATTGAGCGCGCTTCCCTTTTTTCCATACTGCGCGCGCGATGAAGAGAGCTTCATCGCTGGCATGCACGTAAGTCTATTTTATGTTTAGGAGTTCCTTCACCTTAGCGATGGCGTCGATGGCGTCGGTCCCAAAACTGTCTGCCCCAGAGGTCTCGAACCACTCCATGTTTACGAGAGCGCCCCCGATGATGACCTTCACCTTGTCCCGTAACCCTGCCTCCTCCAGAGCGATGGACACCTCCTTAAACTTCAGCATGGTTGTGGTCACCAGCGCCGAGAGGCCCAGGACATCTGGCTCCAGCTCCCGCACCTTCTCTACGAAGACTTCGTCGGGAACGTCGATCCCTAGGTCGATGACCTCGAATCCCTCGGCCGTAAGCATGGAGACGACGAGGCTCTTACCGATGTCATGTATATCTCCAGCGACCGTGCCGATGACGACACGGCCCAGGTAGGGGACTTCTTTATTCTGGCGCTTTATCTCCTTGGTGAGGATCGCCATGGCTCCTTTGGCGGTCTCTCCGCAGTACATGAGCTCAGTCAGGAAGATCCTTCCATCGTTGAACTCCTCTCCTATCTCCTTCAGTGCATCAGTTATGCCTCTGAGGACCTCCAAGGGGTCGTAGCCCAGCTCGACGCTCTTCTCCGCGAGGGGCACGCTGTCCTCGATGAAACCGTCTCTGACGGCCGTGTATAGTTTCTTAATTAATTCTTCTTTTTCCATATGATTCACCTGTTGGACTTAGCCTCCCTCTTCTCCACCATCTTTACGTGGTCTTCGATTCGTTTTCTTATGTCTTTGTCCAATGGTTCCGGCCAGTGGTCTTGAAGGATCTCTTGGGCCCTCTCTGTTGCCCTCTTGACGGCGTCCTTCTTGCCCCTTCGGGCCCAGTCCTCGTACTTCCGCCTGTCGAACAGCCTCGGGAAGTACTGCTCCTTCCTGAACCATTTCCGCGTGTGGGGGTGGATAAGATATGAGCCCCCAGGTCCCACCTCATCGATGACGTCTACGGCGATGGTCTCCTCGTTGACCTCGATCCCCTGCATGATCCTCTTGATGTAGCCCGCCAGCTCGTTGTCGAGCACGATCTTCTCGAGGCTTACTCCTGCTTCCCCGGGTCCAACAGTGCCGATGCTCACGTTGTAGTTGACCCCCGCCATGACGCTCGTCAGCAACGCCGTGGCTGTCTCGTAGCCGGCTTGAGGGTCCAGGGCCTTCGAGGAGCTGCCTATGCATCCTCGGATTGGGAAGCCGTAGTGGTGAGCGATGTTAGCGCATGCGGACTGTACTATGGTGCCTTCTGGGGAGCCCATTATAGGGCCGTGGGCTGAGAGCTGGTCGAAGAGGCCGGTGAAGCACATCCATAACGCCGGGGGGCGGTGTTCAGGGTCCCCGGCGAGGTATCCGATCACGAGCCCTGCTAATATCTCTGCGAGCCAGAGGGCCAGTGTACCAGCCATAGTCGCTGGTCCAGTGGCGTTGGTCATGGGGCCGCTGCCGATGAACATGGGGAGGCCGTGCTCGGCGTATACGAGGAGTTTCTCCAGGTTGCGGGGCAGGTACATCAGCGGGCTCACAGCCTCGTTGAATCCCAGGCTCATGGGGGTCTTCTGGAGTTCCTCCAGGCTTCCCCTGACGGCTATCTCCATCTGGATCTGGTCGAGGGCGGCCTGCTTCGTGCTCCCAGCTTCGTCGTCCCTGTCTACCACGAAGGTTCTGTTGGTGTCCACGGGCTTCTCCATGAGGTCAAGCATCATTAGGTACTTCCGAAGCCTCCTAACCGAGAGTGGGAGCTCCATATTCTCCTGAGGTGTGGAGGTGATTCCGCCGACGGGAATGCCGGCCACATCGACGTTCTCGCATGCATCCAAGACCCTGTAGTAGTCCTGCATGTCCTTCAGCGTCGATTTCCGCATGGAGCCGTCGGGCTGCACCAAGTAGGGCCCGATGCCATGGACGAAGTATGAGTGCTCCATGTCTATGGTGATCGCTTTCTTCGGGTCCCTCCCACCGAATCTGAAGCTTTTCGGCGTCTTCCTGATGGCCTCGTCTACGAGGCTTGGAGGGATCTTGACGTGTTCTTTCTTGAAGTCGACGGTGGCCCCTGCGTTCTCAAGCAGTTGGAGACAGGTCTCGTTTGGTATCTTTACTCCTGTGCGGTTGAGGATCTGCTTCGCTGCGTGGTCCAGATCCTTTATCTGGTTTTCAGAGAGGAACCGGTAATTCCCCGCCTTTATGCCCACGGTTCCATCTTTAATCCCTGGAGATGAATACCAGTAGATCCACGGTTTGAAGCCTGAATTAATCATGATGTCAAAAATGTGGAGTTAATGCTATTTTAGGCTTGGCTACTTGAAGTATTCTGCCACGTCTTTGGCGCTCATGTCTTTGAAGCCGAGTTTTTCGACTGTCAAGCCCTCCTCCCAGAAGTTCCTGCCGAGGAGCACCGAGGCGATGTGGATGCAGGCTTTTAAAGTAGGAGTGGGGACGCCGACCAAGTCTCCCATAGATGACCAGGTGACGAAACCGTATGGGATGTCCTCGGTCAGGTATCTGTAATCCAATCTATCCGTCATACTCCAGTATGTCTCGAGGTTCCATGGCACAGCTGGGGATGGGAGCTCCCCCTTGTAGGGTGCGGCCTCGAACTCGAAGCCCAGCTTTCTGCAGACGGCTGACTGCTCGTGTTTGATGCTTTCTTTGAGTCTCTCCTGTGATGTTTGGGGTTTACCCTCTCTGTTTGCTCCACCGACCAGGGTGTCGTAAAAGATCTCCCAATGACCCTTGGAGCGTTCGATGCTTGCGGCGTTCAACAGCATCATGGGTATGTGGCCAACCGGGTTCTCATAGGTCATGCTTACTTCGAGAGTGCTGCCCACTGGTTCTAGGTTGATGGGGTAGCCCTCGGTGGCCTTAAGCATCTTAGGTGTCTGCTTCGCGGGGTTGGCAGCTACTCTGTTCTTGGGGAAGATCCATCTTACGAAGATGTATGCGTCTCTTTTCATTCTCCTGCAGGCGTAGGGCATGGTCTCTCCGCCGCCTATGATGGCGTCAGGTGCAAGGTCTTTCTCCGTTAGGTACCTCTTGAGCTTGACGTCTGCGAAGTTGAGTGGGAAGAAGAGCACGGTCTTGCCGTCGAGGTGGGGGGCTATGAGCTCGATAAATTCGTCGTGGGCGAAAGCGGGGATCGTGACGTTGACGACTGGCACGTTATCAAGGGCTTCCTCGATGTCCGTTGTGAGCACGTCCATCTCAGCGAAGCCTGGACGCATCCCTTCACGTTCAAGGCCGCCCTTCTCCTCGATGGGCGTTAGGTTGTATTTCTTAAATCTCTCCAACTCGAAGAGGTTCACCTTGTAGCCGCTTAAAGCAAGGTCCGAGGCGAGGGCGTAGCCTCCGTTTCCCGCCCCTAGTACGGCAACTCTTTTTTCCATAGTTCTTCATATTGTGAAGTGAATCTTAAGACTTTACAGCGCGCGCTCAGGATTTTTTTACTCGCTAGAAATATTAATAATACTCTAAGTGAAACTTGAATGTATAGAATACACCCTGCTCCCGTATATTCGCATAGGGGGGCTGGCGATCATAGCCCTTTTAGCATATTTCTTAGTGTATAGATACCGAAACGAACCGTTTGAATGATTCACTCGCACACGAATACTCCGCTTGCTCGCGCCCTATATTGCTGCGCGCGCGATCCACGCGCGTGGGTCAATGCGCGTAGAATATATGAGTAGCCTATATTTTTCATTCAAAACTTAGTTCCGTCTGCATTTTTAAGATATAAAACAAGCCTATTTATAGCTTCACTTGAAGGTGTAGGCTTTGGAAGGGGATCTTGCTTGACTCAAATACTCGCTAAGAGGTCAAGAACAACGCGAAAGAGATTCAGACTACTCCG
>JAUWBQ010000165.1 GCA_030601645.1 Candidatus Bathyarchaeota archaeon
AGACCGCGAACTTTGTGTCGGAAGTCTGAGCCTTGGACGTGTATCAGCCTCTCTTCAGAACCATTGTGCGTGCTGACACAGTTTATCAAGGCATCGGAGAATCGGATTGCTTCGATAGATATAGGGTAATCCATATCTTTCTTTACCTCAAGTAGGGTAGTCCTTCTCCCATTCTTCCTTCTTCTCCAAGTATTCTTCTAGGGAGTACCTCACCCTTGCTGGGTTGCCGTAGACCACGGTCTCCGGGGGGACATCCTTGGTCACCACGGAGCCCATGCCAACCACGGAGCGGGCGCCGACCCGGATGCCAGCTTTGAGGACTGCCCCAGCGCAGACGATCGCTCCGGACTCCACGTGGACCCCCACCATCTTGGGGGACATGGGGTAGGGATCGTTGGTGATGACCACCCCGGGCCCTATGAAGACGTCGTCCTCGATGACGGTGAGGGGCGGGATGTACGCGCTCCCCTCTATCTTGCAGTTCCTCCCGATCTTAACCCCGTAGTCGATGTGGACCAGGGATCCTATCTTGGTGTTGTCCCCTATCTCGGCGTTGTCCCCGATGTATGTGAAGTGCCACTTCCTCACGTTCTCGCCCATCTTCACGTTCCTGCCCACATGGTTTATGACCCCGGACATCCTGTGCACCACATTTGAACCCGCTGAACCCCATTAAAAGAACTTCCATGGGATCGCGACACCCTCTTGTTACGAGGGTTCACACAACGGGGGACAAGGATCGAGAACCACTCGTAAACATTGTTAAATAAACTGCGGATTAGTGAAATTTGAGAATGTGAAGGGCATGAGATTCATCGTTGAGAAGGAGAGAAGGACGCCGATAACAGATGAAGCAGGGGTAGTTGTCGCCGGTGGAGGACCGGCGGGGGTTGCCGCGGCCATCGCGTCCTCCAGACTCGGCGTAAAGACAATGCTCATCGAGAGGTATGGCTGCCTGGGGGGGTTGGCCACCGGCGGTCTCGTCATCACCCTCGTCGAGACGGAGCGCTACGGCGTGGGCGTGGTAAAAGAGGCCATCGAGAGGCTGGATGAGCTGGGCGGGTCCAGGCTGAGGAAGGCTGCGAGTGAACCCAACACGTGGATAGAGGGGGCTAGCTTCAGCGGCGAGGAGTGCGTGAACGTCGACCCGGAGTTGCTGAAGCATGTGCTGAACGAGATGGTCCTAGAGGCGGGCGTAGACCTTCTGATGCACTCGCTCGTTGTCGGCGTCGACGCCGATGGCGGCGTGATCAAACACATCATCCTTGAGGACAAATCCGGGAGGCACGCCGTAGCCGGGAATATGTTCGTAGACGCAACTGGGGACGCAGATCTCGCAGCGGCGGCTGGTGCGCCCTACAATCACGATAACCACCCTTGGGGGATTAACATCGACTTCCGCTTCGGAGGCGTCGACATCGGTAAGGAAACCCAGTTCAAAGAAGAACGCCCAGAAGAACATCAGGGCGTGCTGGAGGGACTGAGCCGGCATGTGGGCGGCCGCATGTACTGGGGGCCCTCGGTGAGGAATGACGTGGTCTGGGGAGGTGCCCCACACAAACGCGAAGCGAATGGCCTGGATCCGAGAGACCTCACCATGGTGGAGGTCGAGGGACGACGCGCCGTCGTAACAGGGTTGGAGTATGTAAAGGCGCGGATGCCGGGAATGGAGGAAGCCTTCCTCGTGGACACATCGTCCCAGGTCGGCGTCCGGGAGACCCGAAGGATCATCGGCGATTATACACTCACGAAGGAGGACCAAGTCGGCGGGAGGAGGTTCGAAGACGCCATATCCAGCAGCCTGTTCGACATCCCTTACAGGTGCCTGATCCCGAGGGGGGTGGACAATCTTCTCGTGGGTGGGCGGTGCATTTCGACGACTCATGAGGCGCAGGGGCCGATCAGGAACATACCACCCTGCATGGTAACCGGGCAAGCGGCGGGGGTAGCAGCAGCCCTAGCAGTGAAAATGGGGATTCAACCCAGGAAGTTAGATCATGAACTGGTCGTCGATGAATTGGTCGAACAGGGATTCAGCAACTTGAGGAAATAGCCCGTAAAAATGGGAGGTTAGTCGTCTCTCTCGATCCTGGTCATCTGTGGGATCTCGATCGGTTCTTTGAGCTCACGCCTCGAGCTCTCCTCCGATCTGATCCTCTCAACGAACGCCTCGACATCGTACAGAGGAGTCAGGCTGTCGGGGGTTATCGGCTGGGCGAATTGTCTCTCTACCTTCTCTCTGTGGATGTTGTTCATGGTGCAAAAGGGTATCAGCCTGCCGTCCGGGGTGGCGTAGTGGATTATGCAGCGCTGCACCCTCTCCAGGTCGAAGTTGTAGGGGTCCATGAAGTGCATGGATCCTATCATCATCATGTCGTGGTGCATCAGGTTGAGGCTGAGGTAGTCGCTGCGCAGGATGACGGCCCTGAGGTAGTTGGCGAGGGCCCTGAACTTGATGTTCCTTATGAGGCCCGTGATGATCTGCATCTTGGCCCTGGTCTTTTTTCCCTCCGCCATATTCCTCCCAGCCTTCTCGAAGGTCTCGAAGGTCTTGTCCACGTTCAAGTACTCCGCGATGGGGGTGACCTTGTCGCCCTCGATGAACAGGTAGGTCCCCATTCCGCAGTGGGGGTGGGTGCTGAAGTCTACGAAGGGCTCGTCCTTTGCCTTGCTGAGGAAGTTGCAGAAGGGCTGGACGGAGGACACCGGATACCAGTCCTCCTGCTTGATGAAGGCGTCCGTCTGCTCCTCTGTCAGCTTCATCAGGTCGGGGATGGTGATCCTCATCGAATCCCTTTTCGTCCTGTCGATCCGGCCGACGAGGGACACGGGCTGGAAGTTGACGGCCCTTATGACGTCCTTGTTCTCGATGGCGAACCGTATGATGTCGCCTACCTGATCGTCGTTTACGCCCTTCACGAGCATGGGGACGAGGACGATGCTGCGGAAGCCGGCCTCCCTCAGGTTCTGGATCGCCCTCTCCTTGATGGGGAGGAGGTTGAACCCCCTCGTGACGATGTAGGGCTCGGGGGTGACGCCGTCGAACTGGAGGTAGACGGTGCTCACTCCGGCCACTTTTAGGGTGCGGCAGTACTCGACGCTCTCCGCCATCTTGATGCCGTTGGAGTCCACCTCGATGTGCACGAAGCCCATGTCGAGGGCCATCTCCACAAGCTTGGGGAGGTCCTCCCTCACGGTAGGCTCGCCCCCGCTGAACTGGATGGCGGGAGTCCAGATGGGAGTGTTGGACAGCAGGTTCTCCATCATGCCCCTTATCTGCTCCCTCGTGGGCTCGTAGAGGTATCCCGTCGCCCCGGAGTGGGAGAAGCAGATGGGGCACCTCAGGTTGCACCGGTTCGTGACGTCGATGATTCCCAGGACGGTGCTGGACTTGTGCTCCGGGCAGACACCGCAGTCGTATGGGCAGCCCTTCTTTACCTCTGTCCTCGGATTGTCAAGTTTCTTACCGATGTGTTCGTATTCACGAGCTCTAAGATATTGCTCGTAGTCGCCCCAGTATAGGTCTGAGAACTCTCCGTGATCTGGGCATGTCTTTGTAATGTATACCTTTCCACCATCCTCGTAGATCGTGGCGGGTACCACCGCCAGACACTCAGGGCAGAGGCTCTCGGTCTCTTTGATATGGTTCATTCCATAATCAACTGTAAAGTGACGGAAGAATTCATAAGTAATGAAGGTTGCGCGCGCGGGGTCACATCATCCTCTCCTCGAGTATCCCATCGACGAGGCGAACAGCCGCCCTGTAGAGGATGAGACACACGGGCACAGCTATGGCGGCAGATATCGCGGTCGCCCATGTCAGCCCCAGACCCGGAAGGGATCCCGCGACGCTCAGGTATATGGGTGCGACGGTGCCCAAAGCGGCGACCATCAGGATGAACATGCTGAATATGGACCCCAGAGGCGTGAAGTAGAGCGCCTGCGGGACCTCCCTGAAGGAAGGGAACCTGGCGCCGCCGATCATCCCGCACAGCGCGGCCTCCAGGACCAGCAGAGCCCC
>JAUWBQ010000019.1 GCA_030601645.1 Candidatus Bathyarchaeota archaeon
CTCACAGGAGCCAAGCCCATGATCGGGCGGTTCACGTCGGGGACCTTCACGAACCCCGCGTACTCAGGCTACTTCGAGCCTGTAGCCGTCGTCGTCACGGACGCTCTGGCGGACCAGCAGATCGTCGAGGAGGCCACCGCCGAAGGGATCCCCGTTGTCGCCTTCTGCAGCACCGACAACAACCTCTCAAACATCGACGTTATAATCCCCATGAACAACAAGGGGAGGAGGTCCCTCGCCATCGCCTACTGGCTCCTCACCAGGCAGATAAAAAGGGAGCTCGGAGAGTTCTCCTCAGAAGCAGACTGGAACGTATCCATCGACGATTTCGAGTCCTCGATGTAGGTGGGACCATGGGTATCAGGCGACCCTGTGTGGCCGGAGCCTTCTACCCTGCAGACCCCGAACGCCTGAAGAGATCCATCGAAGACTGCTTCACCCACAGGCTTGGCCCGGGAGAGCTACCCGGGCAGAAGAGCCCAGACCGGAAAATCGTCTCCGTGGTCTGCCCCCATGCGGGCTACGTGTACTCGGGGCCCACCGCAGCCCACAGTTATCACCACCTCGCATCGGAGGCGAAGCCGGACTCCATCGTGGTCCTCGGCCCCAACCACACTGGGCTGGGGGGCCCCGTCTCCCTCTGGGGAACCGGCGCATGGGAGACCCCCCTGGGCAAGGCTCCCATTAACGAAGAACTCGCCGGGGCCATATTCAAGGCGTCGGATATCATCGACGTGGACGAGACCGCCCACCTGAGGGAGCACTCGATAGAGGTCCAGCTCCCTTTCCTACAGTACATCTACGGCGAGGTCCGCTTCGTCCCCATCTGCATGGGCTACCAGGACCTGGAGACGAGCAGGAAAGTGGGGAGGGCGATAGCGGAGGCGTCTGCCGGGAAGGACGTCCTCATACTGGCGTCGACCGATTTGACACACATGGAGTCCAAGTCATCCGCGGCTGCCAAGGACCGTGGAGTCCTCGACCGAATCGCCTCCATGGACGAGGCCTCCCTCCAGCAGTGGGTCAGATCCCAGAGGGTCAGCATGTGCGGCTATGGCGCGGTATCCGCAGCCCTCGTTGCCTCAAAGCTGCTGGGGGCACGTAAAGCCGAGATCTTATCATATACCACGAGCGGAGATATTACGGGGGATGCCTCCGCCGTCGTAGGCTACGCCGCCGCCAAGATTACCAGGTAGGTACGACTCGATGTCCGTGGAAGCCACCGCCCCGGGTAAGGCGATCCTGTTCGGGGAGCACAGCGTCGTCTACAAGGGCCCCGCCATAGTATTAGCCATCGACAAGAGGGCCAGGATCGTTGTCAACAAACGTGAAGATAGGAGGATCTACTTCGACTCCCTGAACCTCGGCTTCGCGGGCTACTTCGAGGACGGGATCTACGTCCCTGTACGGGGTGAGATCTGGAGGGGGAAGAGGCTAGAGGCTCTCTTCGTCACGGCGTCGAAGACAATGGAGCACATGGGCGCGGAGTACGGGCTGGACCTGATCGTCCGGTCTGAGATTCCAATAGCCGCGGGTTTGGGGTCGTCGGCGGCGATATGCGTGGCCACCGTCGCCGCCGTGGGGGAGCTGCTAGAGGGCGATCTCTCCGAGCAGGAGATCTGCGATCTGGCGTATGAGGGGGAGAAGGTCATCCACGGCACGCCGAGCGGGGTAGACAACAACATCTCCACATTCGGGGGCATCATAAGATACGAGAGGGGGGCCGAAATGGAGCGGTTCGAGCTGGATGAGGGCCTACCCTTCGTGATCGGGAACTCGAACCGGAGACGCTCTACCCGGCGGCTCGTGGGTAGGGTCCGGGCGCTGAGGGAGAGGGAGCCAGACCTCGTTGGCGGGTTGATCGATTCTATGGTGGAGGTCTCGGAGAAGGGCCTTGCGGCTCTCAAAGAGAGGGACCTCCCGAAACTCGGGGACCTGATGAACATCAGCCATGGCTTATTGTCGTCCCTCGGGGTCTCCATAGCTAAGCTCGACTTCATGGTCCACTCCTCCCGAGGGGCGGGAGCCTACGGCGCGAAGCTTACTGGTGCGGGCGGGGGCGGCTGCATGATAGCTCTGTCTGAGCCATCGAATGTGGACGGCATCATGAAAGCCATTCAGAGATGCCGGGGAGATCCCTACGTCGTGGATGTTTCCTACGAGGGAGTGAAGACGAGGAGGCTGGAGTGAGGTGCAGATCGTCAAGCTCGGCGGCTCCGTCGTCACCGTCAAGGACAAGCCCATGACCGCAGACCACGAGAACGTCAACCGGCTTGCGGAGGAGATAAAGGCGGCCTGGCCCACGCCCCTCGTGGTCATCCACGGCGGTGGGAGCTTCGGCCACCCGGTGGCGAAGAAGTACGGTATAGCCGACGGGTTCACCTCGGAGCGCCAGGTCGTCGGGTTCACTCGGACTCATCAGGCCATGGTAGCCCTCAACACCATCATCGTCGACGCCCTACTCGACGAGGGGATCCCCGCCCTCTCGGTGGCGCCCTCCGCGTTCATAGCCACCTACGACGGGAGGATGCCGAGGGGGGACTTCGAGAACATAGGCAGGCTCGTGGTCAAGGGGATGCTGCCCGTCCTATACGGGGACGCAGTGATAGACAAGAGCAGGGGCTTCAGCATACTGTCGGGGGACCAGCTGGCCGTCCGCCTCGCCGTCTCCATGGGGGCCAACCGCCTCATCTTCGGCGTCGACGTCGACGGGGTCTACACCTCCAACCCGAAGCTCGCCCCCCAGGCCAGGCTCATAGACCGCCTCTCCCTCGAGAAGCTGGAGGGCTTCGTGGAGATCGGCAAGGCCCTGACCACCGACGTCACCGGGGGGATGCTGGGAAAGGTCTCGGAGGCCAGGGCGGCGGTCGAGGCAGGGATAGAGGTCAGGATGGTGAACGCGACGAAGCCGGGCGTGATCCTTAAAGCTTTGAGGGGAGAACCCGTAGCTGGGACCGTCCTTACGATGTGAGATCCATGGCGGGAATCGAGAAGAGGAAGCAGAGGCATCTGACGCTGTCGCTGGAGGAGGACGTCCAGTCCGACATCGGCACCGGCTTCGAGGACGTGAGGCTTGTCCACCGCTCCCTCCCGGAGCTCGACCTGGAAGAAGTCTCCACGGAGACCGAGCTGTTCGGAAAAAGGCTCTCCTCGCCCCTCATCGTGTCGGCCATCACGGGGGGCACGGAGTATGCGAAGGAGATCAACTCCACCCTGGCCTCGGTTGTGGAGGATCTCGGGATCGGGATCGGGGTGGGCAGCCAGCGCATCGCCCTGGAGAACCCCTCCGTCGCCCACACCTTCAGCGTCGTGAGGGAGCTGGCCCCCTCGGCCATGGTGATGGGAAACATCGGCTGCCCCCAGCTCTCCATGGGGTGGGGGGTGGAAGAGGCCAGTCGGTGCGTCGACATGCTCGAGGCGGACGCCCTCGCCATCCACATGAATCCCCTCCAGGAGGCTGTCCAGGTCCACGGGGAGACCCGCTATCGGGGCGTCCTGGGAAAAATTGGTGAAATCGCAGCTGCGTTGAGCGTTCCCGTTGTAATGAAGGAGACGGGCTGCGGGATAGCCCGGGAGGACGCGGAGAAGCTGGAGGAAGCCGGAGTCGCCGCCTTTGAGGTAAGCGGTGTGGGGGGCACGAGCTGGGCGGCGGTGGAGCATCACATCGCCAAGGTCGAGGGCAAGAAGGACCAGGAGGCCCTGGGGGAGTCCCTCTGGAACTGGGGGATACCCACGGCCATCAGCGTGGTGGAGACCAGCCGGTCGACAAACCTCAAGGTCATCGCCTCAGGGGGCTTGAGGACCGGAGTGGAGATAGCCAAGGCCATCATCCTCGGGGCGGACGCCGCGGGCATCGCCAGGCCCTTCCTCAAAAAAGCGGTGGAAGGACCCGAATCGTTGAGGGAGCACATTGAGAACATCCTCCTGGAGTTCAAGACGGTGATGTTCCTCGTCGGGGCGGAGAACATCGACGAGCTGAGAAGAGCCCCCGCCGTCATCTTGGGCAGGACGGGAGAGTGGCTGAGGCTCCGAGGGTTCGACCCCAAAGACTGGTCTACGAGGAGGATCTGATCTCTCAATAGCGGGTCGGAGGTAACTTTTATCTACCCTCATGGTCGTCTAAGCTCTGCGCGAGGCGGTTTTCCATGGCGTCAATCGACTCAGTCACCCAGAAACTAAAGGCGAACGCAGAAAAGGTGGAAGATTTCATCGAAGAGCTCCTGGAACCCAGGAATCCTGAGATCCTCTACGAGGCATCGAGGCACCTCATCGCGGCCGGGGGGAAGCGGCTCAGGCCTTACCTAGTTATGAAGGCCTGTGAGCTCGTTGGTGGTGAACCCGACTTTGCAGTGCCCTACGCAGCGGCGCTGGAGGTCCTCCACAACTTCACCCTGGTCCACGACGACATCATGGACAACGACAGCATCCGGAGGGGTGTTCAGACGGTCCACGCCCGTTGGGGGGTTCCCATCGCCATCGCCAGCGGCGACCTCCTCTTCGCGAAGGTCTACGAGGCCATGTACCGGCCATCCATCCGGGGACAACTACCGTGCGACCGGGTCGTGGCGTGCATCGAGAGGGTAACCAACGCAGCCATCGCCATATGCGAGGGGCAGGTCCTGGACATATCCTACCCGAATACATCAGAGGTCTCGGAGGAGGACTACACCTTCATGGTCGGGAGCAAGACCTCGGCGTTGTTCAAGGCCTGCGCCGAGGTTGGGGCTATTGTGGGGGGAGGCGATCAGGATCAGGTGGAGAGGATAGGGTCGTTCGCATACGATGCGGGCATCGCGTTCCAGATCGTGGATGACGTCTTAGGTGCAACCGCCGACGAGAAGACCCTCGGGAAGCCGGTGGGGAGCGACCTCAGGGAGGGGAAGAAGACCCTGTCCATAATCTACGCTCTCAAGAACTCTTCTCCGAAGGGTAAAGCGGCGATACTAAAGGTCCTGGGATCGGAGAGCGCCTCCTCGTCGGATGTGGAAGCGGCCCACAAGGTTCTCTTGGATTCAGGCTCGATAGATTACGCTAAAGAAACGGCGGAGAAATACGCCGGGAGGGCAAGGGCTATGCTTGACGCCTTCCCTGACTCTGCGGCTAAGGGCGACCTCTTGGAGATGGTCGACTATTTCATGACTAGGACCCACTGAGCCGATGGATTAGAAAAAGGTGTAATAAAAAAGGGGGGTTTGGGTTCTTCTTCAAGGCAGCTCTTTGAAGTGGGGTAGCACTTCTACGCCGAATAGTTTGATGGACTCCCGGACGTTGGGGCCGAGGGGGGATCCAGTCACGAAGTGGGTGATGCCCGTCTTGAAGAGGGTCGCGATCTTCTCTGTGCACTGGTCGGGGGAGCCGCACACGGCGAAGGTGTCGATCATGTTGCGGTCAACGGCCCCGAAGGCCTCGCCCCAGTTCCTGTTTGCTAGGTCGTTTCTGATCTTCTCCGCCTTCTCCACTGGAATACCGTGTTTCTCCAGGATGAAGGGGGGGCTCCCTGCCACGATGTAGGCGACCACGGGTACCGCGGGCTTCCTCGCCTTCTTTTCGTTCTCCGCAATGGAGAAAGACGTGTACGCGGCTATGTCCACCTCTTTGGGGTCCCTGCCCGCCTTCTCCGCTCCTTTCGCTATCAGCTTCACGGCTCTCTCGATGTCGTCGGGGTGGGAGGCGTTGATGAGGGCGCCGTCCCCGAGGGCCCCTGCCAGCTGGAGCATCTTGGGCCCTTGGGCTCCTATGTAGATGGGGATGGGCTCGTTTATCCTGAAGTTGAACTTGGCTCCCGCGGAGGTCCTGAACAGCTTCCCCTCGTAGCTTCCCTTCTCTCTGGCTATCTGTCGTCTGATGATCTCGACGGCCTCCCTGACGGTCCTTAGGGGAGCCTTCATGGGGATGCCCACCATCTCAAGGGTGGTCCTGTCTCCGGCTCCTATGCCGCAGATCACCCTCCCTGGGGCTACCTCGTTGAGGGAGGCGACGCTCTGGGCCGTCATCACAGGGTGGATCAGATAGGGGTTTGTCACACCCGGTCCGAGCTTGATCCTGTCCGTGTAGTTGGCGATGACGGCGAGGCTGACGTAGACGTTCCTGTTGTTGAAGTGGTCTGTTATCCAGATGCTGTCATAGCCGAGGTGCTCTGCCTGGATCGTGTAGTACGTGGTTCTCCAGAACAGCTCCATGGGGACGAACTCGATGCCGAAACTCTTCATAGTATCCACTATCCTCTGGGTTTGAGGGATTGGTAAGTCGAGGGGCCGACCGCTCAACCTTCCGATGGGCTGATCGCGAGCTTGATCTCCTCCAGGCCGAAGTCGTCCAAGACGGCGGCGGTCTGTATGGGATTCGCCTCAACGACGGCCCTGAGAAGGTTGGTGAGCCCCGCCTCGCTTGCCAGCTGATCTCTCTGCCAGTAGTATAGGATCGTCTTTGCCAATGAGGTTGGGACGTCTCCGCCTTCCTTGGCCTCCAGCAGTATATCCATCAGATTCTCAGAGAGACTTTCTCGCATGGGTCGAGGGACTGATTTTACCAACTCTCTGTACTCCATATATCTACACCTGTATATTGTAAAGTTTACTATGTTTTCAAAATGTTGGTAAAGGTCAAGTTCGTTTTTCGAACTATCTACTTCGTTTTACTACCTTTTGAATTACGATAGTAGTCATTATTTTTGCTTAAACGAGTAAACATAAATACTGTAAATACAACTTTTATAATAAAAAGGAGTGTGAAAAAATTGCTTGTAAATGTAAATTTTCGAACTTTCCAGTACTCCTTTTGGATATGGGAGGGTAACAGATGTCCCTAGATAGGCTCGATCTTCGAATCATCCGTTCACTCAGCGGGAACGCTCGGAAACCATACAGAACCATCGCCCGGGAGCTCGATGTGAGCGATGCCACGGTGAGGAAGCGGATAAAGAAGATGCTCGATGGGGGAATAATAAAGCAGTTTAATCTCCTGCTGGACTACCACAAACTGGGACGGATCATCAAGGCCTTCATAGGTTTGAAGATCAATCCCCAGAAGTTGAAAGGGATAGTCGAGCACTTCGTAGATAACCCGGACATACAGGTGCTCTACAGAACAACGGGGAACGTCGACCTGTTCATCGAGGTAATATTCAAGGACATGGAGGAGCTCAACAACTTCCTTGAGACAGAGCTAGACGTCGAAGGCATCACGGGCACCGAGGTAACCATCGTCATAGGCCCCTACAAGCGATGCCCGTGCACCGGGCTATAGTTCAGCGCCATATCTCTGTCTTATCTTTTTCCTTGCTCAGGACGTAGACCTCTCCTGACTTGGATTGATGGATCTTGAACTCCGCCTGAAAAAGGGTTTCCACATAACCTTTCAGGAAGGCGATAGGTACGCCGAGGAACTCGATCATGACCTCGTCTCCGTCCCGGGTGAACTTACCCCAGCCCATGTTCTCCAGATCGTTGAATATCACGTC
Source organism: Candidatus Bathyarchaeota archaeon (assembly GCA_030601645.1). The sequence continues at coordinate 7,460 of JAUWBQ010000019.1, forward strand.
CCAGTTGTCTGGCTCCTTCAGGTCTAGGTCCGGGTCTATGGGGTTGATCACCTTCCTCTTGAGGGCGGTGATCCTGGCGATGTCGTATAGCTTGGGCTCGCTCACCGAGGTGAATATGTCGTGGAGCATCCCCTGCCCCATTATGATCAGCCTCTCGCTACCCGACCTGTAGACATATGGGAGCCAGTCATGCATGTTCAGCTTCTTGTAAATGCGGAGGGCCGCGAGGGCCGCATCCTCCCTATGCCTGACGAGCTTGATCCTCTCCAAAAATTTGAAGTACCTATCGAGATCGTCATCGAGGGGGATGATAATCTCTTTTAAAGGTTTTTTTCCTCTCTTTCCCTCGGATTCCGATAGCTTGTCAGGCTGCAACTATATCGTCCCTCGAAATATTGTTTGGGCTCGTATTAACTCTTGTCCGTTGCTTTTTCATCGATATTTTCTTTGGCGAGTGTCAAGAGTCTGCAAGCTATCTCACGCTTGCTCTTCAACTTTGTATGGGTCACGTTTCCCTTCCGGTCGATTATGAAAACCTCGTTGGTGTCCGTGCCAAATCCTACGTTGTCCCTGGCCACGTCATTGGCCACCACCATATCCATGCCGACCTCCACCATCCTTCTCGAAGCCCTCTCCACCAGCTCCTCGTCCGACACGTCGAATTCCGCCTTGAAGCCTACGAGAAAGACATCGGGGTCCTCCTTCTTCACCCGCTCGATGATCTTCGGCACGGGCCTTAACTCCAGGTTCCATCCTTCCCTACCCGAGGGTGTCTTGATCATCTTCCTTTCTTTTAAACCATAGTCCGCTGCGGCGGCCGAGAGGATGGCTATATGGTGCCTCTCTTTCCTCAGGGAGTCGACAACCGCCTCCAGCATCTCCTCGGTGGTCTCGACTCTGACCACATCCGCGCCGGAAGGCGGAGCAGCCGTCCCAGGCCCGTAGACGAGGGTGACCTCGGCCTTTCGCCTCAAGGCTTCCTCCGCAACGGCGACCCCCATCTTCCCCGAGCTCGGGTTCGAGATGAACCTGAAGCCGTCGAGGTACTCTCTTGTGGGCCCTGCGGTGATCAAGACCTTGAGCCCCTCCATGCTCCTCTCCCTAGAGAGCTTTGTGACTACGGCCGCTATGATCTCCTCGGTTCCCGGTATCTTGGCTTTCTCCTCCTCGAGACGGGGCATCAGGACCTCGACGCCGATGGATTGGAGCTTCCTCACGTTTTCCATGACGAGGGGGTGCCTGTACATAGACGCGTGCATGGCGGGCGCTATGATTATGGGTATCCCTGCGCCTATGGCGGTGGTCAGGAGGGTCGTTACGGGAGTGTCGTCTATGGCTGCCGCTGCCTTCCCTATGGTGTTGGCGGTGCTCGGCGCCACGAGGATGAGGTCGGCTCTGTCTGGGTGATCGCCTCCATATGTGACGTGTTCGATCTGGCCCGTGAGCTCTGTCACGACGGGGTTGCCGGTGGACCACTCCATCATGTAGGGATGGATGATCTTCTGGGCCATCTGGGTCATCACTGTGAAGACCTCGGCCCCCAGACGCATCAGCTCCCGGGCGATCTCAGGGCTCTTGATGGCCGCGACGCTCCCAGTGACGCAGAGGATGATCCTCCGCCCCTTGAGGTCGTCGCCCTTGGTTCCTGTGATCTGCTTCGAGGTGTGCTCGCCGAAGGACATTCTCCTCAGCCTGCCTAGTGCTGATGGGAATTAAAAGGTTTCACAATCGTATACGGGAAGGTCTATTGGAGTCTCTAGGTCATGTCAGAGATCTTTTCATCGAGCTCTTTGAACTTTTCATCGATATCGTCAAGGCGCTCCTCGATACCATCCAACTTGTCCATCACGAGCTGAATCTCCTGCTCTAGGTCTTTCATCTTTTTCTCCAGACTCATTTTCCAGCCTCTTTCAAAGTCTTACTGAGGACAATTTAAACTTAGCGCGTGCTCCCAACTGGTTTGATAACCTGATCGAAGTAGTCCTCGCCATAGCTCAGGGTGATCTGAAGGAATGAGCCATCATCTCTCTCTATCCTCTCCAGGTTTCCCCTGATCAGCGCCTCCTCGCGGGCGCCAAGTTGGAGGCGGAACTCTTCAACGAAGGATACGACCCGTACAACGTCGCGGCAATCGATGTCATGGTCGATCTCCCTCAGCCTGATGGGATAGATGGCGGGCATGAAGCCCCCCTCCTCTCCGGAGAGTATCTCTCCGACGGCTTGCACTCTTCCCAGGGGTTCTATTCTCTTGGTTGAGCCGTATTCGTTTGTGATCTCGTCCCATCTCCTGACCGGTTCGAACTCCACCTTCACATCCCGGTTCAGGCCCTCCGAGGGGTATACAGCGTAGATGCCTTTCCGCCTCTGAGCCGCACCGTAATCCTCCTTCGCGTAGTGGGTGAAGTTCCAGTGGGCTGGGGGGTCTTCAGACGTCCAGTCCTCGAATTCGTTCCTGAGCGGTCCGCCACTGTAGAGCTCCGTGAGGGTGGCTCTGAGCTCCTGGAGCTCCCTTATCCCGTATATGATGAGGTCTATGTCGCTGTATCTCGGGTTGTGGAATCTGTGGGCGAGGGAGCCGAAGACGCCAAAATCCCCAAGATTCAGGGAGGAGTTGTCTGTTACGAGGTCCAGAACCTCCTCGCAGGCCTCGATCAGGGGATCACCCTCCGTTTCGATTAGTTCCTGCAATCTTAGTTCGGGCCGTACGACTCGGGAAAGCTGCCGGTCTCTTACCCCGACCATCTCTATGTCTAGTGGCTTGTGGACGAGTCGATAAGGGGGGGTATGATTCATGGCGAATTTGAGACCGCCGTCGAAGTAGAACTTGTAGTACTTGGTGGGGAGCCCGTCCCTCAGGGCTCTTGGGTCCTCCGATCTGCTCAGGGTTTCCGGGGCGTATTCCAGATCGCAGAAGCACGAGTCGGGGGGGTGATCATACCCATAGGTCCTGAAGATAAGGCCGTCTTTGGTGACCGGAGCATCCCTGTCTCTGTATCTCAATGGCTCATCCTCGGATTCTGGATATGACTTCAACCTCGTATAAGGTTAGGTGCACGCGTCTGGTAATGATGTTAATAAACTTGATATGATGGGGTCTTGGGATGTCACCGTATGCGTCTTCTCAGCTCTTTTATGTAGGACCATACTTCTGAGTCTTTTCTGCGAGCCTCACCCTTCTTGGCGTCGTCCTGGGTGTTTCCACGACTGAGAAACGATATCCTGAGTTTAGGCCTTGAACCCCTGAACATGTCCGTGACCATTGCGTAGATGATGCCTCCCACCGTGGCGACGAGGGGGCCCGCGAGGATTATGACGCCTATCGTTTCGTATGGATCCACAAGTATCACGTACGATTGAAAGGCAGTCATGGACGTATAAAAAGGTTCGACGAACTAGATTAGGGCTCCATTTCCTCACGAAAAAATCAATCAGGATTGATTTAAATGGATTTCAATCGTCCGAGTTACGGATCTTCGCGAGTTCCTTAATGTACCAGTTCGTGTCGCCTTGGACGAAGTCCTTGACATCGATCCTCACCGGCTTCCCGGTCTCGTCGAGGAGGACGACCTCTTCGATCTCGGAGTTGATGATCTTACGCTTACACCTCTGGCACGGCACCGCCTTGGTGTACTCTCCATCGGCGTTGATGCCGGCGATGTAGAGGGTTGCCTTGATCCTGTCGGCCCTGCTGGAGTTGATGATGGCGTTCTCCTCGGCGTGTACGGCCGGACAGAGGTCGTAGGCCTTGTTCTGGGGGAGGTTCTTCTCGTCCTTGATGCATCCGACCTCGTAGCAGTTTATCACCCCCTTCGCGGTGCCGTTGTAGCCGGTTCCGACTATGGTGTTGCCGTTGACGATGACCGCGCCCAACTTCCGCCTCAGGCAGGTTGAGCGTGTGGCTACGGCGAGGGCGATCTTGAGGAAGTACATGGTCTTGTCTGGTCTGTCCAACTATAAGCCTCAGCATCTCTTTCTGGGGTTCTTGTTTAAAAAATGATTCCGATGCGAGCCCTTTCTCAACAATGTTCGCGGCCTGTTCATCATGTTGAGAAAAAGACATCCGAGAACATAGGTTTGTAATCCATAAAATATTATAATCTAGCCGAAAAAATTTGTTTCAAGAGAAAGAAAAAGGAAAAATATCCCTTCCGTTTTTCCCTTTTTTTCTCCTTTTCCTCATCCATCCTCGTTAATATTCATATAATCCTCAAGATGAAATCGTTTAAACGAAAATCTTTCTCATGTACGTGTATCCAACCTGGGGAGATACGGTGTCGATTCTTTTAGCTGTATTTTTATCTGCTCCGAGCAATATTCAATGAGGCTGTTATGTATGGGGACTGAGCCTGCAATCCTTCTGACTGGCTTCGAGCCTTTCAGGGGGAGCGATGTAAACCCGTCTATCCTAGCATGCAGGAGGTTGGAGGGGAAGAAGTTCAACGGCTTCAAAGTCGTCGTCGAAGAGATCCCCCTTCGGTTCCGCGAGATGAGGGGGTTCATAGAGGGGTATATCGAGAAACACCGACCCTCAGCAGTCATATGCACGGGGCAGTCAAGCAGGGCGTTTATTGCATTGGAGCGGATCGCCATCAACGTCGGTGACACCCGTAACCCCTACAACTGCGGATACAAGCCCGTGGACGAGAGGTTGAACGAGGACGGGCCAGATGGAATCTTCAGCAAGCTCCCCCTCAGGTCCCTCTTGGAGGCGTTAAAGGAGGCGAAGATACCCGTCGAGATCTCCAACTCCGCCGGGACATATGGATGCAACCAGGTCTTCTACCACCTGATGGACTGCCTGGCGAGGGAGGAGATCGACATCCCCGCGGGGGTCATCCACGTCCCCTGCCTCCCCGAGCAGGCCATCGACAAGACGGTGCCCTCCATGACCTTGGATCTGACAGCTCGGGCCTTGGAAGTAGCGGTCGGGCTTGTTACATCCCGGATATAATATTATACGAAAAATGGGGAAGTCTAGGTTTAATTCTAACGGGTGTTGGGCTTGGCGATGATCTCCATGATGTAGGTGTCGAAGATGTCGCTGATGTGGGCGGGTTTCATGACGACGGCGGTGTCGGCTCCCCTCCCCGAGCCCCCGATGGAGATAATGTCCCCGTCCATGGGGATGAGGCCTGAGTCAGCCGCCATGGCTGCGCACTCGACCACGACCTTCATGCCCTGGCCGAACATCCTCAGGGTGTGAGCCACCAGCTCGGCGGGGCCCAGGGTGTTGAACTTCCTCCGGATTGCCCGGCTCACGCCGGCGAAGGCGTGCCCCGTCGTCAGGACCTTGCCGCCGCCTGCCTCTATCTTCGCTTTGTTCTCGTCGGTTAGCTCCTGCTTCCCCGGCTCCCTGAAGCCCTGGGAGTGGGTCACGACCACGACGTTGTAGCCCTTGAAAACCTCCACGGCTCTGACGCCGGTCCCGCCCCGCGTCGAGGCCACCACGATATCCTTGATGCCGAGTTCCTTTGCGCGCTTCTTCGCCGCCTTAAAAGTCTCCTCGGTGTTCGCCTCTCCGACCGCCTCGAAGTAGGTGGTCGTCTTCTCAAATGTCATATAACCGCACCTAACCTGTAGAGCGGGAGGCCTTAAATTAATATTGCGTGGGCCTCCTATCTTAGCCGAAGGGTTGGACGGTTGAGGGTCTCCGATCTAGACATACCAGATCACGTCAAAGATCTGCTGCTGAAGAGGGGCTTCGATGAGCTCTACCCTCCCCAGGCGGAAGCCATGGAGGCCGGGGTGCTCGAGGGGAAGAGCCTCGTGCTGGCGAGCCCCACGGCGAGCGGCAAAACCCTCGTGGCCGAGCTCTGCGCCATCAAACACGTTGTGGAGAATGGGGGCAGGGTCATCTACCTGACGCCTCTGAGGGCCCTGGCCTGGGAGAAGTACGAAGGGTTCCAGGCCTTCTCCGACCTCAGGAAGAGGGATGGCAGGAAGATTAGAATAGGCATCAGCACCGGAGACCTGGACCGCCGCTCCACCTACATCGAGGGTTACGACATCGTCATCACCACCAACGAGAAGTGCGACTCACTCCTCCGGCATAGGTCCCCCTGGATGGAAGGCGTATCCCTGGTGATCGCGGATGAGATCCACCTCATCGGGAACGACCGGGGGCCCACCCTCGAGGTCGCCATAGCCAGGCTGAGGCAGCTGAAGCCGGGACTGCAGGTCCTCGCCCTGAGCGCCACCATCACGAACGCCGACGAGGTGGCCGAGTGGCTCGAGGCCGACTACATCAAGACGGACTGGAGGCCCGTGCCCCTCAGGGAGGGGGTGGCCCTCAACGACAGGGTGATCTTCAACGACGGAACAATAAACCACCTCAAGCCCCTGAACAAGACCGCCCTCATCAACATCGCGGTCAACTCTGTCCTCGACGGAGGCCAGTGCCTAATATTCGTGGAGAGCCGGAGGCGGGCCCAGAGCGTAGCGCGCAACGCAGCCCAAGCCCTCACGGGTACCCATGGGAAGAGAGAGCAGACAGAGCTGGAGAAGACCGCATCTGAGATCATCCTCCGGGGTGAAAAGACCAGCCTCACGGATGACTTGGCCTCTGCCGTCGCCAGGGGGGCGGCCTTCCACCACGCCGGGCTGAACAGGGAGCACAGGAGGCTCGTGGAGGAGGCCTTCAAGGAAGGGAAGATCAAGATCCTCTCGGCCACCCCGACCCTCGCCTCGGGGGTCAACCTCCCCGCTCGGACCGTGGTCATCGGGAGCTACAAGAGGTTCACCCCAGGCTACGGCATGTACCCCATCTCCGTTCTGGAGTACAAGCAGATGAGCGGAAGGGCCGGGAGGCCCCAGTACGACGATTACGGCGAGGCGGTGCTCATCGCCTCCTCCTCGGACGAGCAGGACGCCCTCATGGAGAACTACGTCGCCGCCCAGCCCGAGAAGCTCTACAGCAGGCTCGCTCAGGAGGCCTCCATCCGGGGCCACACCCTGGCCGTCGTCGCCTCCGACTACGCCCACACCGAGCAGGGGATCGTCGACTTCTTCTCCCAGACCTTCTACGGCTACCACTACCCCATGGGGAACATCAAGCTAATCCTGGCAGGGATCCTCAACTACCTCAGGCGAGAGGACATGATACGGTACAAGGGGGACTACGTCTACGCCACCGACTTCGGCCGCAGGGTCTCGGAGCTCTACGTCGACCCCCAGTCAGCCGTCATCCTCCGAGACGGGCTCAGGCGCGGCGCCCTGGATGTCACCGATCTGACATGGCTCCACCTCATCTGCCACACGCCTGACATGCGCCCCATCCTGAGACCCCGCAGAAAGGATCTGGGCGAAGTGGAGGAATACTTCGAGGAGCACAGGGAAGAGTTCGCATGCAGGATCGCAGCCGACTACGACTACGTGGACTTCGAGCAGTTCCTCGGGGAGGTGAAGACTGCCATGGTCTTGGAGGCCTGGATCCAGGAGACCTCGGAGAGCGACCTATTGGAGAGGTATTCAGTCGCCCCCGGCGACCGTTACAGCGCGGTGCACAACGCCGATTGGCTCCTCTACGCCGCCCACGAGTTCGCCAAGGTGCTCTACATCCAGGAGCCCCTGGGGCACCTCAGGAAGCTCAGGGACAGAGTGAGGTACGGCGTCACCGACAAACTGCTTCCCCTGGTCAGGCTCCGGGGTATCGGCCGGGTCAGGGCTCGGGTCCTCTACAACTCCGGGTTCCCCACTGTGGCGAGCCTGAAGAGGGCGCCAGTCTCGAAGCTGGTGGAGATCCCGCTGATAGGCCCGAGACTGGCCAAGGTCATCAAGGAGCAGGTGGGCGGCGTCGTCGACGAGGACGAGTGGAAGAGGCTCGAGACAGCCTCCTCTGAACAGAGATCTCTAACCGATTTCGTGGAGGAGGAGCCGGC
>JAUWBQ010000158.1 GCA_030601645.1 Candidatus Bathyarchaeota archaeon
CCATGGTTCCGTCGTAGGCCGCCATGGCTCCGAAAGCGATGGGCGTCGGGATGGTCCCTGCCACGGCCATGTTGGCATTCATCTTCTCCTTGAGGTTTTGGATCTTGCCTTCGGGGTCGTGGATGGAGATGTGGCCGACCCTCCAGCCGGTGGCGACATAGGCCTTGGAGATACTGTTCATGGTGAGGCATGGGACGTCTCCAGCTACGGAGGCGAGGGGGTGGAACCTGTTTCCGTCGAGGGTGAAGGGGCCGTATATCTCGTCGCTGATGAGGGGGACGTCGTGTTCTCCCGCGGCGTCTGCGATGGCCTTGAGGGTCTTCTCGTCGTAGAGGCAGCCCGTGGGGTTCTGGGGGTGGATGATGACGAGGGCCCGGGTCCTCGGGGTGATCTTCTCTCTGAGGTCGTCGATGTCCGGGGTCCAGCCCTCCTCCTCGATGGTCCTGCAGAAGACGGCCTTCCCCAGCTGGTTGGCGACCCTCTTGTACGGGATGTAGGTGGGGTCCGTGAGGAGGAGCTCGTCCCCCGGCTTCATCAGCAAGGGGAAGGCGAGTCTAATGGCTCCGGCCACCCCCTGGGTGGGGATGATGTCCCCTGGGGCGTACCTGAGGCCGTTCACCCTCTCTTCCCAGCCGACCATGGAGGCCACCAGCCTCTCGTGGAGGCCCTCGAGCCTCTGGGGGTACATGTTATAGCCTTCCTCGATGGCCTTGATGACCGCCTCCTTCATGTGCCTCGGGGTGTCCCAGCCCCCCTCGTAGATGTTGGGATCGCCGGAGACGAGGCGGAACACTTCTACGCCGTTCTCCTCGACGACGTTGACGCCCTTATAATTAGGACTCCTTATCATACCAGTGCGACTTTAGACCCATAGAATATAAAAGGTCGACAGCACGACGAGGCCCCTCAAACGGGGGGATGAGAAATCTTTTACGCCCCGGCAGGGATGATCGGCGCGATTCCCATGCTGTACTTCTCGTACGGTTCGTTCCTAGACTCCGAGACCCTGAAGAAACACTGCCCCAGCGCTGAGTTTGTATCTCGGGCGGTCCTACCCGACTTTGAGGTCCAGTTCAACTTCATGTCCAAGACATATTGCGGAGGCGTCACAGGTGTAGAGCCGGCCCCGGGTATGATGGTCCGGGGGGCGGTCTACGACGTTCCCATGGAGGAGTTGGAGTATCTGGACACCATCGAGGGCGTCCCCCAGGGCATCTACTACAGGCAGACGGTGCAGGTGAAAGATGAGAAGGGGAACTTGATGGAGGCCGAGACTTATAGGACAACCGACCCCAAGGGCCCCTACGCCCCTACCAGGCGATACCTCGGCCTCATGATCAAGGGAGCCAAGGAACACAGCATCGACCCCGACTACATCAAGGAGCTGGAAGAACTCTACAATAGCCTGGAGAAATGAGGAAATCAACACACCTCAAATACTATGAAGACATTATCCACCTGAGACCAAATTGAAAGCTTACAACCCCTACGAGAAATACGGCCTCAGACGGGTCATCAACGCCGCCACCTGCCTCACCCGTCTGGGAGGCTCCAGGCCCCACCCCGACGTCTTCAAGGCCATGGAGGACGCCTCCAGAGCCTACATCCAGATCCCCGCCCTCCAGGCCTGGGCAGGGGAGAAGATCGCGGAGGCCACCGGAGCAGAGGCCGGGCTTCCCACCGCAGGCGCCGCGAACGCCCTCACCCTCGCCGCGGCAGCCTGCATGATGAAGGGCACCGAGCTGGAGAGATACGACCCCCTAGAACCGAGCTCCCCGTCCCACATCATCCAGAGGCTACCGATGCACACCGAGGGGCTGAAGACCGAGTTCGTAGTCCAGAAATCAGACAGGAACACCTACGATCACGCGGTGGAGTGTGCCGGGGGCAGGATAGTAGAGGCCGGAACCCATGAGGGGACGACGGTGGAGGAGCTCGAGGCAGTCTACAATCCAGACAAAACGGCAGCCTTCTACTTCACCGTCCGAGGCTCCAAGAAGGGGCTGCCCCTCGACACCTTCATGGAAGTGGCCCACAGGAACGGAGTCCCCGTGATCGTGGACGCAGCCCCGGACCTCAGACCCAAGAAGATCCTAACCCACTACATCGAGAAGGGCGTCGACCTGGTCGTCTACAGCGGAGGGAAGCACCTGGGCGGGCCCAACAACACCGGCATCCTCGCCGGTAGAAAAGACCTCATCAAGCTGGCCCACCTCCAGGCGTACCCCTTCGACGGGATAGGGAGGGGGGCGAAGATGAGCCGGGAGACCATCGTCGGGCTCGTGGTCGCTTTGGAGAAGTACCTAGAGAAGGACGAGGAGGCCCTGTTCAAGGCCTGGGATGAGAAAGTTAACTGGATAGCGGGCCGGCTGACTGGAATCCCCGGACTGAGCGCGGGGGTCACCTGCGAGTACACCGTGGAGGAAGGAGAGCCCATGACCCCTCTCGCCTATGTCACCTTGGACGAGGAGGAGGCAGGCATGAGCGCCGTGGAGCTCCAGGCCAGACTGAAGGAGGGGGATCCCATCATCGAGACCCTCCACGAGCCCGCCTTCTTCATAGACGACTACGAGGGGAAGCTCACCATAAACCCGGAGCACATGCTGGAGGGCGACGAGGAGATAGTCGTCAGGAGGATCAGGGAGATCTTACTGGGTTCTTGAAACGTGAAATCTCGGCATTACGAAGGGGATAGGCATCATACGCTGCCCCCCATCCTTTTCTTGTCGTTTTCCCATTGTTAGACCATGTCCCGGAGCCAATTTCTCAGGGAAGAAACAATGGACTGGCTGTTGAGCCCCGAGAATCCGAGCGTCAGGTTCTGGGCCCTCCAAGACCTCCTAGAGCTTGAGAGAACCCATCCAGACGTTGCAGCCGCTCAGGACGCGGTCATGGAGTCGACGCCGGTGAGGGCCATCCTCTCCGCCCAGCAGCCCGAGGGCCACTGGGAGAACCCCAGGGACATGTACCTCCCCAAGTACACGGCCAGCACCCACTCCCTCCTCGTACTCGCGGAGCTCGGCGCAGGAGGACGCCCGAGATCGAGAGGGGCCTGGAGCACATCTTCGCCTTCCAGAGGGACTCGGGGCACTTCCTGACGGAGATGCCGAAGACCAGCCGGGGGCGCGCCAGCGTCGTGAAGGACGGCTGCTGCCTGGATGCCAACGTCCTCTACTACATGGTCCACTTCGGCTACCTCGACGACCCCCGCGTCCGGGGGCTCCTGGACTTCACCGTGGACTATCACTCCACGGAGGAGGGAGGCTGGCGCTGCAGAGCCTACCCCATCAACCCCGACAGGGTCTTCCCGACCAACTGCTATATGGGCGGCGCGAAGGTCCTCAGGTCCCTGGCCGCCATCCCCAAGGAGCGCAGGTCGAAGGAGATCCAGGCGATCATCGACCGAGAGGTGGAGAACATCCTTGAGAACCAGGTCTTCAGATATCTGAGGAACGCCGATGGATCCCGGAAGGACAAGGCCGGATGGAAGAGGTTCGGGTTCCCCCTTTTCTACCAGTCGGACGCCCTGGAGGTCCTCGACACCCTGACGCGCCTTGGCGTGAAGGACGACCGCATGCTGGACGCCGTCGATCTCGTCCAAGGAGCCCAGATGCCGGACGGCAGGTGGCCGCTCAGGCACACCTTCAACGGCAAGATGTGGGTCGACGTCGACGCCAAGGGGGAGCCATCGAAGTGGATAACCCTTCGGGCCTCGAGGGTCCTACGCAGATTCCACGGCGCGCGCACCAGCGGGTATTAGAACGGCCACAAGCGCTGTGCACAACAGGCAGAACAGGCCGCCGACCACGAAGGGCACCCCTATGCCGAAGTGGTCCCAGATGAGGCTGAACACGAGGGGGCCGGGGATGTCGCTCAATCCCACGAGCATCTTGAAGGTGCCTATCACCTCGGCCCTCTGGTCCGCCGGAGCGAGGTCCGCCACCCAGGCCTAGAGGTTCGGCCTGTAGAGCCCCTGGTAGAAGCCGTGCATCAGGAAGAGGATCCCAACCGTGAGGAAGCTGGAGACGTAGGCGAAGCCCAGGGTCAAAAGCCCCGGAAGCCGTTCGACGCCTTGGGGACCATTCGAGGGCGTCAAGGCCTGCCGCGCATAAGATATTAAGGACCTCAGGGGTCTGATCGGTGTGGTATCCACGATGAAATTCTACCTAGCCGGCCTAGGAAACCTCTCCGGCAACCTTGCGTCCATATCCGAGGCCATCCGGGAGGCGGACAAGCTGGGCTTCGACGGGGCACTGATGCCCGACCACTACATGTGGGGGGAGATGAGGGGCCACAGGATGCCCAACGCCTACTCCACCCTGGAGACCTGGGTGACCCTGACTCATCTGGCCGCGAGGACCAAGGAGATCAGCCTCGGGACCCTCGTGACGCCCATTCCCTTCCGCCCCCCGGCGATCCTGGCGAAGATGCTGGCGACCCTCGACGTCCTGTCGGAGGGTCGTGTGGTGCTGGGGGTCGGGGCGGGCTGGTCCCAAGTGGAGTTCGA
>JAUWBQ010000041.1 GCA_030601645.1 Candidatus Bathyarchaeota archaeon
TACGAGACCAAGGCCACCCGTCCCCTCTTCCGGGGCAGGGAGTTCCTCTGGAACGAGGCCCACACCGCCCACGTCGACTACCAGGACGCCGAGCGCCAAGTAAGAGAGGGCGTAGACATCTACAAACAGGTCTACGACGCCCTCGGCCTCAGCTACATCGTCCTCAAGCGCCCCGACTTTGACAAGTTCGCAGGCGCCGACTACAGCCTCGCCTTCGACACCTGGAACCCCGACGGCAAAACCAACCAGATAGGCACCGTCCACCACCTCGGAGACAACTTCGCCAAGGCCTTCGAGCTCACATACGAGGACGAGGAGGGGAACCAGACCACCGCCTACACCACCTGCTACGGCATGGGCTTAGGCAGGACCCTGGCCGCCACGATGACCCACCACGGCGACGACAACGGCCTCGTCCTCCCCCCGGTCGTCGCGCCGAAACAGGTGGTCATCGTGCCCATCCCCTTCAGGGGGCGGGAGAAAGACGTGGCAGCCTACGCCGGTGAGATCGAAGAGAAGCTGAAGGAGGCCGGGATTAGGGTGTTACTGGACGACGACAACCGTCTGAGGCCCGGCGAGAAGTACTACAAGTGGGAGATGTTCGGCGTCCCCGTCAGGGTCGAGGTCGGACCCAGGGAGGCCGACGCAAGATCCGTCACCCTCGTCAGGAGGGACACCAGGGAGCGGAGCAAGGCCCAGCTCGCGGACCTCGTCGAAGCCGTGAGGGGCCTTTTCTCGGAGATATTCGAGAACCTGAGGACCAGAAGCAGGGAGAGGTTGGAGAGCGAGCTGGCGGACGCCCACGACCTGGAAGAGCTGAAGGCGCTCATGAAAGAGAGGAAGATCGTCAGGGTGAACTGGTGCGCTGACCCCCACTGCGCGTTCCAGCTCAAGGACGAGGTGGCCGGCGAGGTGAGGGGCACCCTCTGGGACGAGAACGAGGAGCCCGACGGACCATGCATCGTCTGCGGGGATCCGGGAAAATACGTTGCCTACATCTCCCGTACCTATTGATCGAGCATATTTTTATTCTTTTTAAATCAGTCTCGCAGAACATACTTATTGCGCTTTATTCAACAAGTGGAGAACATGGACCAATAACATAGTTTTATGAAACAGGTAATTAATATGGAAGATAAGTAGAGTGTTGCTCAATGGCGAGCGCGCGCTTTAAAAATAAAAGAGAACAGGAAGTAGAAGGGGGAGGAAGCATGAGAAAACCAGGGATGATTATACTATTTTCCGTATTGCTCATTTCATCATCCATAGGATTTTCTGGAGCCCAAGAAGACGGCGAGAGATGGTTCGTGGCTTACAACATGGTCGACCTCTCCTCGCGGCAGCTGGTTCTGGACAGGGACTTCGAGTCCGACAAGGACATCCAGAACACGCCCATCCTGGCCGGCGGCGAGTACAACCTGACCTTTATTCTGGACGTCGGTCTGACCGCCGCGTACGCCAACCTGACCCTCACGGTGAACATGGGCCATGCGGACACCATCGACAGGTACTGGGAGGTCCACACGACGGAGCTCAACCTGACGGAGGACTACAACCCCGACAGCCCCGAGATAACCTTCAGGCAGGTCAAGGGGAGGTACGCCGTCTCCGCGTTCGGCAGGATCCCCATAGATCGGACGGTGACGGACCTGGGCCACGGCCACTCACTCCACAATCCGGTTAACCACCGGTTCATCCAGCTCAGGGGGCCGGACGGCAGCCTCCTCGACGAGATCGCCCTCACCGTCATCGACTCGGACATAGACGGATACAGGTACTACCTCGGCGAGAGGGAGGCCGACCTCCAAGAATACGTTGACAATCAGGTCGACCCGGCCTTCACGGGGCTGTTCGAGACCCTCATCGCCCTCGCGGAGGAGCAGGCAGAGGCCGGCTTCATCGACACAGCGAGGACCATCCTGGAGACCATCGAGATCGACATCCCCCCGGTGAGGACGGGGCCCACGTTCCAGGAGCAGTACTTCCTCCCGGCCGTGGGGGGCCTGGGCCTGCTCGTCGTCATACTGGGCGCCCTGTTATTCAGGGCGAACGGGAAGCTGTCCTTCTCCAAGATGATCGTGGAGGACCAGATCAGGGAGCTCGAGGGCCTCACCCTGAGGGCTTCCAGGACGGACCGGAACCTCGGTCAGAAGCTTCAAGAGATTAATGACAAGTTGAAAGAGTTGGAGAGGAGCTAGATGGCAGAATTGGGATATTCGAGCGTGATCCACCTTGTGGGCCTGGGCGGCGCAGGGACGAACATCGTGGAGGCCTTCCTGAAGAACGAGAAGACCCTCGACCTCCTGAGCACCGGGGTGACGAGGCTCTCGCTGATGGCCCTGGACGTGGCCGACCCGGACATAAAGAGCTTGGAGGAGACCCGCAAGAAGGTCGTGGAGCTGATGAAGAGGAAAGGCATCCCCCAGGAGCGCCTCAGCCTCATCGCCCAGTCAATAAAGTTCCCCAGCGCAGAGGCGATGTTCGACTTCGTCCAGCACAAGTTCAAAGAGCACCTCACCAACGAAGGCATCAGGATCAGGAAGTACAACCCCTGGCTCCCCTCCACCGTCGCCATCCCCCCGCTAGCGGGAGGCGCCGGGAGGCGCAGATCCCTCGCGAAGGCCATCTACAACCTGAACTACTACCAGCTGGGTATCATCAAGTCCCTCATCAACATGTTCAAGGACCACGCCCTATCCTCAATCAGCTCCCCCATCATCCTAGTCATCTTCGGCCTCGGAGGGGGCAGCGGCGGGGGCATGGTCTTCGACTTTGCCCGTCACCTACGGACCTCGGTGGGCTCTGGCGTCCCCATCATAGCCATGTGCGTACTCCCCTGCGCGGGAGACGACCCCCCGGCCAAGGGGTACTCCGCCTACAACGCCGTGGATGAGCTGACGGCACTCCTCAACAGGGAGACCAACGAGGCCATCGTCAAGTCCCTCGGGGATCAGTACAGGAACCCCTTCAACGCCGTCCTCTTCCTCCCCCTGATGCCCGCCTACTCGAAGACCGGTAACATCCTCATGGCCAGGGACGAGGTCGACGAGATGATCACCGAGATGTTCTACGTCCTCATGGACTTCGACATGGCCGACGTCCTCAGCGGCATAGGCACCGAGGTCGGCCTCAAGGAGGACACCATCCACACCCTTAGCATGGTCAAGGTCAACTACCCGGTGGACTCGTACGTCAACGCCTTCAAAGCCAAGCTGGAGCAGATGCAGCAGCTCTACCAGATCCGGGTGGAGAAGCTCGAGGTCCTGAACATGATCAACACCGTCCTGGAGGTCAAGCACAGGGAGGTCTCGGACCTCTACAAGAAGTACCTGATCAGGACGAACGCCTACAACGAGGAGGAGTTCGAGGAGAAGATGAGGCAGCTGATCTATGGCAGCCCTCGCTTCGAGGAGGACTACAACCTCTACATAAGGGGAATCCAGGGGCAGGTCCGGAGCTGGATAGAGGACTCCCTCCAGTTCGTCTCCACCACGAAGGTGGTTGCCGAGGAGGGGACCATCGAGGACTCCATCGTCAATCTGGTGCTCCAGAGGGAGGGCGGGGCCATCACGGACAACCTTGAGGGCCTGATGAGGAACCTGCTGAGGACCTCGTCCGACTTCTCGGAGATCAAGGGGGCCATCTTCGAGAGGCTCCAGCAGCTGATCCCCAGCTCCCAGATCCTCAGCGTCCAGCAGAAGAAGCTACTGGAGGACTTCATGAACCTCGCCGACCTCACCGAGAGGACCCTCCAGATCCTCAGGTTCTACAACGAGATCAGACACCTCACCGACGCCATGATCCGGCGGTACGACATCCTCCCCCAAGACGAGCTGCAGCCCATCAACTTCCAGGAGATAAAGTCTGAGCTCACCACCCTCTACCACCTCCTCCAGCTCATGGTGAAGACCCCGTCGGACGAGGTAAAGATGATAGACGAGCACATCACATACCTCCAGGCTCTCCTCGGCAAGTTCCGGGGCAGGAGGGAGAGCTTCGAGAACGAGCTCTTCAGGCTCGAGGAGAGGAAGAAGAGGAAGGAACTCGACAAGGAGAAGTTCCAGAGGGAGTCAGGCGGCTTCCTCAGGTTCGGCAAGAAGCGCTACGCCAAGGAGAGGCTGAACGAGGTGGAGAGGGAGCTCAGGGTCATCAACGAAGAGACCCTCGCCCTGAACGAGAAGATCGGCGACGTCGACAAGGTCATCGACCTCTACCTCAACCTCCAGAAGAAGCTGGAGGTAACATCCGACTACAGGAAGAAGCTTAACAGCATCCTCGACCGCTCAAAGGAGTACCAGAGGCTCCTCTCCGAGATCATCAAGCCCAAGAGGTTCTACGAGAGGACCACCGAGCTAACCCAAGACGAGCAGATTAAGATCATCCACAAGATCGTCACCGAGCAGGAGGAGGCCCTCAGCAGGGAGGGCATACTCACCGAGATCCTGGACCTGGAGCACTTCAAGGACTACATGAGGAGCGTCATCCGGGTCTACAGGACCCCCAACATCATGGGACTGAAGTCCAGCTACAGGTCCGACTACATCTGGGTGACGGTCCAGACCCCGCAGGGGCTCTGGGACTCCGAGCTCACCCAGGAGCTGTACACCGCCCTCGCCGCCTACGTCACGGGGGACGTCTCCAAGACGATCACCGTGAGAGAGGTGCGAGCCAGGGACCCCTGGGTGATAAGGATCGTGGTCGTCGGCGGAAGGGGCCGGATGGAGGACCTCGACTCCTACGACGAGATGGAGCGCCTCAACAGGAAGGCCTCAGAGTTCGAGGTGAGCCTGTCCAGATCCTTCCTGATCGAGCACGACCCATCGCTGAAGAGCATCCTCGAGAAGATAGGAGCCAAGTGACCCACAATCATCCCTGTTCTGTGACCAGTCTCTCCCTTATCTCGGCCCAGGCTTCCTTGTCGTAGAACCCGTGCTCGTTGATAAGCCGGTTGAACCTGGATATCCTCTCGTCGATGGTCTTGAAGATCCGCCGCGTGTCGAAGCCCCCGACGAGGATCACCACGTCTATCCTGTCGTTAAACTCGTCCACGTAGATGGGCTCGCATATCTGGGGGACGTTGAGGTTCAGCCTCTCCTTGAGCCAGTCGTTCACCTGCAGCTCGATGTAGCCCTTGGAGAGCTGCCCCTGGAGCCTCAGGGGGGCCCTCACGAGGACGTAGATGAGGGAGGCCGTCGAGAGATCGAGCTCCATCAGGGGCTGCTCCAGGGTGATGGCGAGGATGTTCCTCAGGTTCCCGTAGATCTCCAGGCTGGATCCGGTGGCCATGAGGACGGTGAACAGGTCGACCTTGAAGGACTGGGAGAGCTTGGCCAGATCCTTGACCAGCCCCCTCTTGTCCAAGATCATCTCCGACACGTACCTTATGACGGTCTCCCCCGTCAGCAGGCCCCCGACCCTGTTGACCCCGATGAACGAATCAAGATTCGAGCGATCCATGAGGACGATGGGCCCCGCACCCTGGAGCAGGAGGAGGCCCAACGAGGAGAAGGCGTTGAAGAGGGCGTCCGAGCTGTGGTTTATCGACGGCAACACGGCGAGGTACACGTTGTCTTTCTTCTCCTCGTTCAGATAGGAGTTGAGCGTGGGGAGGACCCCCGAGGTCACCCCTTCCGAAAGGGAGCAGACGGTGATGACCTCTTCGTGATAACCGAAGATCCTCTCCTTCAGGTCGCCTACGAAATCGGGAGACGCCTGGAGGTGGGCGTGGAGGTCGAACCAGTAGTGGGGTTCAAACACGGTGTCGAGCATGAGGACATCGTCAGGGTTCGCGACTTTATCGTAGGGGCGAAGATCGCTCTCCTTCCTATGGATGATGTGGAATAGGGAGGGGGAGTTGCCCCTGTTGAAATGGCTCGAATCCATCAAAGCTTTAAAGGCATACAGACCCAACGTAATAGCTATCTGGCTTGGCAGCTGGGGGTGGATCTGGTCTATATGAGCCTTAATCTGTCTGAGGACGTTAAAGTCGGTCTCGTTCGAATCCATCTGGGGACACAAATATTATTCAAGTCATATAAAATGTGGTAGAGAATATGAGCTTCGCGCTTGTCAACGACTCCAAGGCATCCGAGGCGACGGGGAAATTCCTGACTCTCATAATCACCACGGTGAGCCTGACTCTGTCCTTCACACTGATACCCCTCTTCCCATCCCCCTTGCCCATCATCGTGGCCTTCATCGTCGCATACGCAGTATACCGAGACCCCCCCATCGGGGCCTTCTTGGGCAGCATGATCATCCTCCTGGGGCTGTTCTACCACCTCTCCAGGATAGGCTTCTTCGAGCTGTTCCCCGGCCCCTGGATCAGGCTGCTCATCATGGTGATCCTCGTCCTGCCCTTCGTGATCATCCCCACCACGCTGACCAGCAACATCTCCATCATCGCCATGGACATAGGCATAATCGCGGTCTCCCTCCTTTTCTTCAAGGAGACATTCTACCTGGCCGTGCCCCTGATACTGATCTTCGCCACCATCTACAACAGGCGGGGGATCGTAGTCACCTTCTCGTACTACGCATTCATCTCCCTGCCCCTCCAGATCATGCAGTACCTCAAGATCTACCAGACGGGGGTCCCGCCCCCCCTCTACGCCCCCCTGAACATCATATTCAACGATATCCAGGAGGCGATGGGCCAGGTGAACCTCTCCGAGATCCACAAGATATTCAGCGTCATAGGCGGACAGCTCCTGAAGGCCACCAGCAGCGGGGGGGGCGTTGACCCGGCCCTATCCAGATTCGTCGACTCCCTCCCGGGCATGTTGTTATTCCTCATAATAATCTCGGTCCTCATCTCGGTGACGGCCCTGATCAGCCTGAAGCTCCCCGAGCCCCTGAAGAACACCAGGCTGCCCCAGAGATACGAGGACGCTGTGATCTACACCCTCCCGGCTGCCACCGCATCCGCCACGAACGTGATGTTCTTCTTCCTCCTGAGGAACCTCCGGGAGCCCCTCGCCTTCCAGGCCGTGGTGGACCCCCAGATAATGGTCCTCTCCACCTGCTTCACCATCCTCCTCTCGATCCCGATCTCCCTCTCCAAGTACCTCGGGGACATCAAGGACGTGCGGGTGGAGAGGATCGAGGAGACACTGAAGAGTTCCGACGCCCTCCTCAAGGAGATGGAGCACTACATGGGGCTGATCGAGGAGACCCGGGGGCCCATACCGTCCTCCTTCCACTCCCTCAGGACGAGGATGCTGATAGTGGCGGACGAGCTGAGGGACATGAACTCCAAGCTCCTCGCCGGAGACCTGAGGCTCAAGGAGGTGGACGACATGATGAGGAGGATCCACGGCCCGCTCAGGGAGGAGGTCACCAACTTCAAGTGGCAGCTGGGGGTGGCCGTCGACGACTACATCATCACAATCAAGTTCGAGTACCTGGAATCCGTCAAGGACGTCCAAGACCTCGGCCTCGACATCGACTCCCCCGTGATAGAGGACCTCCCAGAGGGCGCGACCATGGAGATGAAGATAGGCTACATAGCCGATGTCATCGAGGCCGGCGGGGCCCTCGTGTCCGAGTTGATCTCCACATCCGACAGGATCTACGAGATCATCCACTCCCTCTTCGAGCCCTCCCTCCCCGGGGAGAGCCCGATACTCCAGATCTCCCGGGAGAACGCCGACAGGGACGACCCCTGGACGATCATCGACGCCATCATCTCGTCCCTGAAGAACTGGGAGAAGCAGTACTCCGCTGAGATAGAGAGGTCCACCAAGCCCATCAAGGACTCCGTGGAGACAATCATCGAGCTCAGCAAGAGGGAGTACACCCTCCTCCCCATCCTCGGGGACAGGTTCAACATGATCAAGACGCTGGCAAGCGAGCTCCAGGTGAAGGACTTCGGGGGTAACGGCGACGACCTCAAGGTCCTCAGGGTCATACTGATCCGGGACACGATCTTGGCCACGGTGGACGTCGTCGCCCGGGTCATAGGCATCCTCTACGACCACCTCAGGGATCTGGAGAAGACCATCGACTCCCTGATGCCGATGGAGGACTATGAGTGGAACAAGAACCTCACCCTGGTGGACAGGATGAACGCCAGCCTCGAGGTCATCAACAACTACGGGGTGGAGGAGATCAGCGACATCATCAGCCACCTCTACCGGGTCCTCAGCTACATCGATGAGGCCGTGGACACCATCGAGTACTACAACGAGAGGCGGGAGCTCCTCCTAAACTTCAGCATCCTTGAGAAGAAGATAGGCAGGATCCTGGAGAAGAAGGGGGAGGTCCACCTCGACGACCTCGGCGTCTCCGAGAAATTCGGCAGGGAGTACATCAAGCTCTACCTGAGGAGACACTTCAGGGAGACCCCCCTCCAGGAGGTCGGCGACTCCCTCCGGAGGATAGGGTGATGCCCAGGGCCGCGGGGAAGCTGCCCAAGGGCGCCTCCGGGGCCATAGAGGTGGTGGACGGCGTCGTCGTCATCCAGGAGGAGAGGGGGATCATAGGGAAGAGGCTCGTGAAGCTCGCAGAGTTCCCCGTCGTCGCGGCCACATCGACCCTCTTGGAGGACGGCCAGCCCCCCTTCAGGCTCCTCACGCGCCTCGCCATCAGGTACAAGGAGGGGAGCGAGGAGGCCGAGGAGATCTTCTTCTCGCAGGATGGAGAGGCCCTGGAGGCGATCAGGGCCATCATCGAGGCCGACATCGAGAGGCGCAGGATCGAGCTGAAACGGGATCTGGCGGAGCAGAGACGGGTCAGGGAGGCCCACATCCATCAGCTGACCCTCGTGCTGGAGCTCCTCGACCACGTGTTCCAGATACTGTTCCACCTGGACAAGGAGCCGAGGTGGCGCCCCATGAAGAGGCACCTCGCCGAGGCCGGGCGGATCATCGACGAGATGAGGGATCTGGCGGTCATCGCCCCCCTGAACTACGACGTCAACGGGCTCGCCGCAGCGGTCACCCGGAGGCTCGTCGACGGCATAAAGGAGGAGTGCTACGCCATCATCTCCATCGTCAACAGGGACGCGGAGAGGCTTGCCTACATCGAGGAGCCCACGAAGGGATTCGACCTGGAGCTCCACGAGATTTTCGTGAAATCCTACCTCCTAATGTGGGACATGAACCTGGGGGAGTACCTGGGGGAGGCCGTGGAAGAGGAGGAGCTCGACGAGTTCATGACCTACGTAGACAGGCTCGAGGGCCACGCGGTCTCAGACCTCTGCAGCAGAGGGCTGACGAGCGTGAAGAACCTGTATCTGCGGGATGGCATCAGCCCCCATTTTAACAGGATCAGGCTGTTGACGCACCAGTGCCTGAACAGCCTGATCGAATGAACTCGTAAGCCGTTTGTAGAACGGATAGGGGTTAACAATTTACTTCTTTGACGCGATGGGATATTCCTTCATCTTGGACGTATCCTCAGGTGTACCAAGCACAGTGCCCGATATTGGTAAAAGCATCTTACTTTAAATATCCCGGAAGTGCGACATGGGGTATAGGAGGCTAGATACGTGAAGAGTTACATCAAGCTCTACGGGCCTTCCATCGATAAAGGCATGGAGGCGCTCGAAGAGTTGCTCAAGGATCTCAAGAAGAGGTACCAGTACGGAAAGATGGTCTCCCACATCATCTCGGTGGTGGATCCATCCCTCGATCTCCTCACAGGGCAGCTGATTCGGGGTGGAAAAGAGTTCCTAGGGGAGGACGACTTCGTCATCAAGTGGGAGCAGATCCCCAGCTTCGATCAGGTCAGGGGATTGATTAGACAGATCGACGAGGCTCTACTGTACACGGGATGCAGATACACCATCACGACCAAGCCGGATAAAACCTAAAGATCTCGATGTTTCACGCTGAACGCTCAAATTTTTTCACGTTCCCATCGCTTCTCAACGAGGCTTCCCAAACAGGTTTACGATTATCGAGATCAAGGAGAGAAGGATGAGCAGGGGAGAGGTGACGAAGTAGAAGCCGTCCTTCCTGTACACCCATACAATGATCCATGGCAGCTTCTCGAGATTTGGGAGGTGGCGGGCGATGAAGGGGAGCATGACAAGGATGATGCCGCTCAATATGAGGATCAGCCCCATCACGGTGAAGGGCCTGTAATACGACTCCATCTCGCCCACTGTCTTATCCTTCTGAGCATTTTATATAAAAATGGGGAATCCATAGAAAGTATTATAACAGCTATTGCATTCCCCGAACAAGAATCCATTGGAGTGAGCGGAGACGAGGATCGTTGTCATGGGGCCTCCGGGTTCCGGCAAGGGAACCCGCGCGAAGATGATAGGAAAGATGTACCGCATCCCGGTCATCGCCGCCGGGGACATGCTCAGGGAGGCCGTAGCAAAGGGAACCGACGAAGGAGCGGTGGCCAGTGCCTACATGAGCCGGGGAGAGCTGGTCCCGGATGACATCGTGATAAGAATCACGGAGGAGCGTCTGAGCAAGCCCGACACGGAGAAGGGTTTCGTCCTCGACGGGTTCCCCCGGAGCATGAGGCAGGCGGTGGCCCTCGATAGGATCCTCAAGAAGCAGAACGCCACCCTCGACACCCTGTTGTACGTCACTGCGAAACCGGACACCATAGTGGGTAGGCTGTCGCTGAGGAGATCGTGCCCCAAGTGCGGCGCAGTCTACCACCTCAGGGATATGCCACCCAAGGAGGAAGGGGTGTGTGATGAGTGCGGGGGTAGACTCATGCTGCGGGAGGACGATGTGGAGGAGATCATCCGACACCGGTTCGAGGTGTACGAGAAGCAGACCTTCCCCATTCTAGAGAGGTATCAAGAGGCAGGCAAAATGAAAGAGATCAGCGGGAATCTCGACATCGACCAGATCCCGGGAGCCATCGAGGAGATCCTGGGGAAACCTCAGGTCTTGTAGCCGAACTTGCGGAGGAACTCCTTCCTCCATCTGATGCCTTCCTCATCTTCTACGCCGAGGGGCTTCTGGCCATCGATCACACCCAGGACCCCCCTCCCTTGCTCCGTCTCGGCTACGATGACCTCGAGGGGGTTCGCGGTGGCGGCGTGGATGTTGCAGACCTCGGGCACAACCTTGATCTGGTTCAGGACGTTTATTGGGAAGGCCTCCCTCATCAGAATCACGAAGGAGTGGCCACATCCCAGCCTGAGGGCGTTCTCGGCCGCCTTCTCCTTGAGCCCTTCATCGTTCCCCTCGTATCTCACCAGGCGATCGCCGGAGGATTCGCAGAAGGCGAGGCCGAACTTGACCGTGGGGGTGGATGAGGCCATTGCCTCGTAGAGGTCCTCGACGGTCTTTATGAAGTGGCTCTGGCCCAGGATCAGGTTGCAGCCCTCCGGGGTCTCTAGCTTCACGACTTCTAGCTCCATCCGCAAAACCATGATAGATTCTTGTCAGGGGCTTAATGAGGGTTATGACCTGAAACAAAGATATTAAGACGGAGTGCAAGATTCTAAACTGGATGACCATAGAGAGGCGGCGTCAGGG
>JAUWBQ010000180.1 GCA_030601645.1 Candidatus Bathyarchaeota archaeon
CGCCGACGTTCTTGGCCCCCTGTTTGATGAGTTCCCTGAGGATCTCGGTTCCGTCGCCTGGGGCGCCTCCTCCGGGGTTGTCTGCGACGTCCGCGAGGAGGATGGGGCCCTCCGGGGCCTCGATGGCCCGTTTGACGGCCTCGGGTATGGGGGTCAGGGGTTTCAGGAATTCGTCCCTCAGGTTCCAGAACAGGTCGCCCAGCTCGTCTGCGAGTTTCTGGGCGAGTTTGGGGTCGTCGTCTGTGACGACCACGGCTGCGGAGCCGACTCTCTCGACGTCGGCGTAGGGGAAGGCGGGGAACAGGCAGGCGTTGATGACCTTGGGGTCTTGCTCCATCTGGAATGCCCTTGCTTGGAGTTTTGTCATGGGGCCCTCGGTGGTGCGCTGGTTGATGGTGGGGGGCATCATGGGGACCTTCTTGTGGGCGACGACGGGTTTGATCTCTCCCTTGAGAGTTGAGACCATGGTCTCGGCGGCCTCTTTTCCGCGTTCGTACATGTCGACGTGGGGGTTTGTGTCGAAGCCGAATATGGCGTCGCATTGGTCCACCATCGTCTGGGAGATGAGGGCGTGGAGGTCGAGGGTGATGATTATGGGGGTGGATGGCCCCACGAGGACTCTGACGGCCTTGAGGAGGGTCCCCTCGGCCTCGGGGGTGTCCTCGGCGACCATGGCTCCGTGGAGGGAGAGGAGGACGCCGTCCACATTCCCGGCCTCCCTGATGACGTTTAGGACGCTCTCTATTATGTGGTCGAAGTCCTTCCGGTTTATGGGGCCCGCGGGGGTGGCTCCTGCGGTTATTGTGGGGATGATCTCTATGTCCTTCTCCCTGAGGACGTCGATGAATCCCCCTATCTCTGTTCGGGTTCCGATGTAGAAGTCGGTGATCTCAGGGCCGTAGCGGGGGGAGTAGTCCTCCAGCTTGGTCTTGACGGTGCTGAATGTGTTGGTCTCGTGTTTTATCCCTGCTATGGCTACTCTGGGGTTTGACATGGCGTACCGTTGGTCTCTGGGTCTATTTGGTTTTACGGGGGCGGTGGTTTGTGAGCTGTAGGTTATGATGTCGTTTTTTGGTATGCATTAGTACCCCTTTTGACACGGATCGGATCGATTCGGGGCGTTTTTCAGGTTCCTTTAGAGGATTGGGGGGTTATTCTCGCTCTGACGCATGACCCCCCCCTCCCCCCTAGTATTTTCTGCCCTAGGGGGGTCATTTTCACGTGGGAGGGAGGGTGTTAGGAATGGTATTTGAATCCTTGAGCCTGTGCGGATGCTGGCTCTTCGGATGATTTCGCTGGTTGCCTGTCTTGGTCACTCGTCTTTCTCTATCCTCGCTATGTAGTCTTCTCTGGGTGGGGCGAAGGCTTCTATGAGGACGGCGTGTTTGTCTCCTGTGGCGTCGAAGTTGTGGGCTGCGTGTGGTGGGACTAGGAATGTGGCCTGGGCTTTCATCTCCTGGGTTTCTCCGTCGATGTATAGGATGCCTTTGCCTTCAATGAAGTAGCCGATCTGTTCGTGGGGGTGGTGTGGGTATCCCGGGTTCGATGGTGTTGATCATCATCATGCATTTCTCGCCGGCCATCAGTATCTCGCCGTGTCTTCCTTTCACGGTCTCCAGGGTGGGAGCGTCCTCTCTCTTGATTATCTTCATTGTGATACGCCACTCGTTTCGTCTAGAGAGAATATTACTCGTCCGGAAGAACGGGTCATTTAAAAAAAGAGGAAAAAAGTTACAGGAATTTCTTCTCTACTGTAGTTATTTGCTTCTCCAGGATCTTTGTGGCTTCGTCGACGTCTTCCTCGGTGATTATCAGGGGCGGCGACATCCTGACTGTGGAGCCTGACATGGCTGGCATGACGAGGAGGCCGTCCTTGAGGCATCCGTCGCTGATCATCACTATGGGGCGTTCCTCTAGGGGGGCATCGGGGTCGGGGTGGATCAGGGGTTCCTTGGTCTCCCTGTCCTTGACTAGCTCGACGGCCTCGATGAGGCCGAGGCCCCTGATGTCTCCCACGGATTTGTGCCTGTCCTGGATGCTCTTCAGGCTGTCTAGGAGGTAGGCTCCGACTTTGGCGGCGTTCTCGGGGATCTTCTCGTCGATGTAGGCGTTTATGGAGGCGAGGCCGGCGGCGCAGGCGAGGGCGTGGCCGCTGTAGGTGAATCCGTGGGGGAAGTTCTTTGTTTCGTTGAAGTGGTCTGTGATCTTCTTGTTGAGTATGGTGGCGCCTAGGGGGACGCAGGCGTTGGAGAGGCCTTTGGCTAGGACGAGGATGTCGGGGACTATGTTCCAGTGTTCGTGGGCGAAGAGTTTGCCTGTTCTTCCGCATCCGGCTATGACTTCGTCGAGGATGAGGAGGATGTCGTGTTTGGTGCAGATTTCCCTGATCTTCTGCCAGTATCCGTTGGGGGGTACTATGACGCCGGCGCCGACCACGATGGGGTCGGCTATGAAGGCGGCGACGGAGTCGGGGCCGTGGAATTTGATGGTGTCTTCGATGAATTTGGTGCATCGGAGGCCGCAGTTGGGGTATTCGAGGCCGAAGTAGCATCTGTAGCAGTAGGGGGTGGGGACGTGGTAGAAGCCGGGGGCGAGGGGTTCGTAGGGGTTGCGGTTGGCGGCGACTCCTCCGGCGGTCATGGAGGCGTATGTGGAGCCGTGGTAGGCGTTCCAGAAGCTTATGATCTTGTGGCGTCCGGTGTAGCTTCTGGCGATCTTGAAGGCGGCTTCGTTGGCTTCGGTGCCGCTGTTGCTGAAGAAGGTTTTTGTGAGGTCGGGGTGGGTGACTTCGGCTAGGCGTTTGGCGAGGTGGATCTTGGGTTCGTTGAGGAATGTGTTCTTTGTGTAGTTGATGGTGTCGACCTGTTTCTTTACTGCTTCGACGACTTTTGGGTGTTTGATGCCGAGGTTGACGTTGAAGAGTTGGGAGAGGAAGTCGAGGTACTCTTTGCCGTTGGCGTCGTAGAATCGGGCGCCTTTTCCTCCGGTTATGAGGGGTTCGGCTTCGGGGGTGCCTCTTGTTCTCCAGGGTTTGAGGAGGTGTTTGTCTGCGTCTTTGTATAGTTTGTCTTGTTCTTTCTGGGGGATCTTCTTTGACATTGTGGGTCGGGTTGAAGTTGTTTGGCTTTGCTTAAAAGATTGTTTTCTGGGTGGGTGATGGTTGAGGGGGTGGTGCGGGGTTTGAGGGCTCTCGTGGGTTCGGTTTCTGGGTCTTGTCTGCGTGGCTTGGGGTGATGGTTTTCGTTGGTTATGACCGGTAGGTGGTCATAAGGGTTTGGGGGTGTTCATTGTTCCGTGTTGTTTTTTGGTGTGGGGGGTTGTTGGGTTGACTTTTCCGTGTTCTGTGTTTGTTGGGTGTGGGTTTTTGGTATGCGTTTGTACCTTTTTTGACTTGAATGGGATCGGTTCCGAGCGGTTCTGGGGTTCCTTTTGGCGGTTGGGGTGTTTTTCTCGCTCGGATGTGTGACCCCCCCTCCCCCCTATCGTTTGTAGGGGGAGTCGGCGGGTATGGCGAGGTATCTCTGGAGGTTTTTCTCGTGTTGGTGGTGTTCTGGGAGGAGTTGTTCGAGTTTTCTGTGGAAGCCTTTTTGGTGGTGGAAGTGTTGTAGGTGGATGGCTTCGTGGATGATTACGTATTCGGCGAGTTCGGGGGGTAGGGTGGAGAGCTGCCAGTTGTAGGCGATGCTGCCTTTCTTGGTGCATTCGCCCCATTTGGGGGTG
>JAUWBQ010000200.1 GCA_030601645.1 Candidatus Bathyarchaeota archaeon
GGAAACCATCCTCCGGGCACAACGGTCTGGATGGAAAAGGCAGGACCGTGTGATTTTTTATAATCTCCGTCCCAAAGACTCCCTGAGTTCCGATCGAGGGTCCGCTTTGAAGAAGAGGATGCAGCCCCACATCATGTGCGGAGTGGGGGACGTCGCGAGATACGTGCTCCTCCCCGGGGATCCCAACAGGGTGGAGAGGATAGCCTCCTTCTTCGACGAGGCCCACAAGGTCGCCGACTACAGGGGGTACGTGACCTACACCGGGGAGGCGGGCGGCGTGGGCGTGTCGGCCTGCTCCACCGGGATAGGCTGCCCCTCCGCGGCCATCGTCCTGGAGGAGCTTGCGAAGATCGGTGCGGACACCTTCATCCGGGTGGGGACCACGGGCGCCCTCCAGCCCCATCTGGAAAACGGAGACATCGTGGTCGCGACCGCCGCGGTGAGAGCCGATGGAGCTTCCAAGAGCTATGTGCCCGTCGAGTACCCCGCCGTGGCGAGCTTCGACGTGACCCTGGCCCTCCTCCAGGCCGCCGAGGAGCTGGGCAGAATGGTACACCCGGGGATAGTCATGTCGTCGGATGCCTATTACGGCGGGAACGAGGAGGCCCTCGCTAAGTACGGGGCCGCCAACGTCCTCTCCATAGAGATGGAGAGCTCCATCATCTTTACCTTCTCGCAGCTGAAGGGGAAGAGGGCTGGGGCCATTCTGGTGGTGGACGGCAACATATTCAAGGGGACGGGGAAGGGGGAGTTCGAGCCCGGGGAGAGCTCTGGGGAGCTGGACGAGAGGGTCCAGAGGGCGATAGACGACGAGATCCGGATCGCCATCAGGGCAGCCCAAATATTAGAAGAGAGATCCAAGGCCGTCTGAAGCTACTCTTTTTCGTAGGGCTTGTAGTCGCTGGGAGGTCTGGCCCTTCCTACCACACCGGCTAGGACTGCAACGGTGAGCAGGTAGGGGATCATGAGGATGATCTGGGGTGGCAGGAGGCCCGTTGCCTGGAGCCTCATCTGGAGGGCGTCGGCGAAGCCGAAGAGGAGGCTTGCGCCGAAGGCCCCGAAGGGGGTCCACTTGCCGAAGATCATGGCCGCCATGGCGATGAAGCCCCGGCCCCCTGTCATCCCCCTGGCGAAGAGGTTGAGGTGGCCCAGGGAGAGGTAGGCGCCGCCGAGGCCCGCCAGCATCCCGCTCAGGGTGACGCACAGGTATTTGACCCTGATGACGTCGATGCCCGCGGTCTCCGCCGCCGTCGGGTGCTCCCCCACCGCCCTTATCCTGAGGCCCAGGGGGGTCTTGAAGAGCACGACATAGGAGATGACTGTGACGGCCAGCATGACGTAGAAGAGGGGGGAGTGCTTCCCGAGGATGTCACCCAGGATAGGCACCTGCCTCAGTAGCGGGATGGTCACGACCTTGATGCCCGTGACGCTCTCCGAGGCCCCTCTCGACCCCCAGATGACCTGGCTCATGTAGGCGGTGAAGCCCATGGCGAAGATGTTGAGGCCTGTCCCGCTCACGATCTGGTCGCCGGCGAACTTCACTGTCAGGATGGCGTGGAAGAAGCCCAGCAGCCCTCCCACAACCACGGCGGCCAGTACCCCGAGCCAGGGGTTGCCGGTGTAGTAGCTGACGGCGACTCCGGTGAAGGCGCTGGTCAGCATCATACCCTCCAGCCCGATGTTGATGATCCCCACCCTCTCTGAGAAGATGCCGCCCAGGGCTGCGTAGGCAATGGGGGTGGCCATCCTGAGGGCGGCGGCGAAGAGGCCGACGTTGATCACGTCTAGGAGGCTCACCATCTGAGGCCACCTCTCCGCAGCAGAGAGCGGATGAGCTTGGGGGCGGCGACGAACAGGATCACCAGGGCCTGGAGTAGGAAGACGATGTCGAGGGGGACCCCTGTGACCCGGGTCATAATCATCCCCCCGCTCCTGAGGGCGCCGAAGAGCACCGCCGCCAGGATCACCCCGTATGGGTGGAGTCCTCCCACCAGGGCGACGGCCAGCCCGTCCCACCCGTAGCCTGGGGAGAAGCCCTGGATGAAGCGCCTGTGGACCCCGAGGATCTCCCCCGAGCCCCCGAGGCCGGCTATGGCGCCGCTCACCATGAGGGCGAGGATCATCCCCCGCTTTACGTCGATGCCGGCGTTCTCGGCCGCATCGGGGTTCAGCCCTATCGCCCTGATCTCGAACCCGAACGCCGTCTTCTGGAGGACGTACTGGGTTACAAGGGTCAGGAGCCCCGCCACGAAGATGGAGGCCGAGAGCTGGGTGGGCGGGAGGATCCGGGGGAGCTCGGCGGAGGAGGATATACGGACCGTCTGGGCCACCCAGCCGGGGGCTTTGAAGGGGTAGTTCACCATGTACGCCGTCAAGTAGAACGCGACGTAGCTGAGCATCATTGTGGTGATGACCTCATGGGCGCCGAACTTTGTCTTGAGGAAGGCCGGGATGAACCCCCAGAGCCCCCCAGCGATAGCGCCCACTAGGAGGGCGAGGGGCACGTGGATGACCGCCGGTAGCCCTTCGAAGAAGATTCCGACGAGCGCCGCTGCTATTGCTCCAACAAGGAACTGGCCCTCGGCTCCGATGTTGAAGAGGCCGCCCTTGAAGGAGAAGAGGAAGGCCAGGGCGGTGAACATGATGGGGGTGGCCTGGGTGAATGTCTGGCCTATCCCGAAGACGTCACCGAAGGCTCCTCTGAGCATTGCGCTGTACACCTCGAGGGGGGAGTAACCCGTAACCTGGAGAACAACCGCCCCGACGACGAACGCCATGAGAATCGCCAACAGCTGAGTCAGGATCGTGCGCATCCTCGGGGACAGCCTCGACGGGCCCCTGCTGGGCTGAGCACTCGTCGAATCTAGGGCGTCCTGTTGCTTCTCAGTCAATCTTACCACCGGCCATGAGGAGCCCGAGCTCCTGTTCGCTCGTCTCATCGGGATTCCTGACTGCGACAATCCTGCCCTCGTAGATCACGGCGATTCTGTCGCTCAGTGCCCATATCTCATCCAGGTCTGCAGATATCAAGAGGACCGCGCTGCCCCTGTCTCTCATCTCCACGATCTTTCCGCGGACGTACTCCGTCGCGCCGATGTCCAGCCCCCTAGTGGGCTGGGCGGCGACGATCAGCTTGGGCTGCCGGCTGAACTCCCTGGCCACAACCACTCTCTGCTGGGTCCCCCCTGAGAGGTGGCGGGCG
>JAUWBQ010000183.1 GCA_030601645.1 Candidatus Bathyarchaeota archaeon
GTATCCGTTGATGCCCAAGAGGATGGCTGTCCACTGGGGGCTGAGCGGGGAGGCTGACGGGTATGGGTCTAGGTTCATGGGGCTCTTCTTTATGCCAGTGATCTCGCTGGTGCTCTTCACGTTAATGCTGGCGCTGCCCAGGCTGGATCCGTCTGGGGGAATAGAGGGGTTCCGGGGTGGGTATGACTGGTTCGTCTCCGGGTTCTTGGGCTACATGGCGTATGTCTATGGGCTGAGTCTGGCGTGGAATCTGGGGTGGAGGTTCGACTTCATGAGGATGCTGGCCCCGGCCTTCGGGGGGTTGTTCTACGGCATCGGTGTGTTGATGGGGAGGGCGAGGCTGAACTGGTTCGTAGGGATCAGGACGCCTTGGACGCTGAGCAGCGAGGAGGTCTGGGACAGGACTCACGAGGTGGGTGCGAGGCTGTTTAAGCTGTGCGGCGTCTTGGCCTTCGCGGGGGTGTTGGCGAGGGGGTGGCTGGCCCTGCTGGTGACGGTGGCCCCCGTCCTGGTCTCCGTGGTCTACTTGATGTACTTCTCCTATTCCGAGTATCAGAAGCGGGCCGTGGGGTCCGGCACGTAGTGGGCTTGGGTGTCTGCGGAGTCTCTTTCTCGTGGTTCAGGTTCCCCGGTGGAGGGCTATCGGTTTTGAGATGGGGGTGGCTTGTTCTGCTGCGTAGACTGCAAGGGCGAGGGCCCAGAATCGGTCGCCGCGAACGCTTTTTGTGAAACAGTTAATTTTTATTCATTTTCTCGACGGATTGGAGTATCATTACCCTGTATCCTCTGGGCATCCATGAGCTGCGGGGTGTGGGTCCTATCCTATAGTAGGTGAGGCCCCTCACCCTTATGGTGTCACCGACTTCGCAGCCCTGTAGGATTCTTCCGGCCGGTCTCGTGTTGTTCCCGAAGATCCGGCCCGCTGGGTTGGCCAGGTAGATGATCCTGATCCCGCCGTCCGATCTGGGGGCTTCGACAGTGTAGGCGCGGCCGAAGCTGGGCCTGCCCGATGCGGTAATCACTGTGGGGCCGTAGGGGTCGGTCATCTGCTCCAGGGGGAAGTACTCTAATGATAGTGTCCCCTCGAGGCTTGCGTAAATGGGCCTCGTCAGGTATAGCGCTAGGGCTGCTAGGATTATGCAGGTAAGGATGATCGCATTCTTCCTTGTCAATCTCATGGTGGTTCAGCCCATTGGCAAACTGGGGGTGCTCTAAGATCGTCCTTGTCTCGGACTGTTCTTGATTGGACTATAAGTAATTGTAAATATAATATACCGTTTAGAACAACGTGTTTGATGTAGAATGCAATTGCTACGATGGGAATTGCGATCCTAGAGCGTTTGGGCATGGGGCCTCTGGCGCTGTGCTGGATTCTGCTCTGCTGCGAAGGCTAGGGCGCAGAACCGGTCGTCGTGAGTGCCCTGGGGATGACTGAAAAGCAGCGTCCCTGACTTGGAGATCTCGCACAGCTCCAGGCTCAGCTCGTGTGCATACTAAAATGTGGATATTCATTAAACCCTTGGAACTAGTTTTAAAATGTGAAAGAGGACGAGATATTACTCAGGGGCCAAGCCTTTCGCCCGGATGAGCTCCTGGGTGTCCCCGGGGAGTGCGTTGAAGGCAGGCCTCATCTGGTTCCAGTCCATCATCTCCCACCACACGGGCCTGGACAGGGTGACCCCGGGGTTCCGGATCTCTATCTTCACGATATCCCCGTCCTTGAAGGGGAAGTCGGGGTTCTCGATGACCCCCTGGGGGATGTAGAGCCTGGCCCCGGATTTTTTGTAGTATTTGATCTGGGAGACGGCTACTTTACTCATGCTTTTGCCACCGGTAAATACTAGGTAAAGTGTAACTTATAAGCGTTACGAAGTATTAAATCATTTACTTAATAATGTAGGGTTTATTAAGTACTTGGCACCACACATACTTGTTAAGCGTGACTACAATAGATGAAACAGACCCCGAAATAGTCACCGGATTACTATCTCTCTATTACGCTTGCGACGGTTCGACTCGGGCTCACGTGCCGATACAGGGATTTAGAGCCAAGCTCAGTAAGCCTTACAAACAATTCGCGAGGGCAATCCTGAAAAAGCTGAGAAAGGCAGGCTACATCCACGTGCATAAAGGTCGAGATGAGTCCTACGGCGTTAATATGGCCGGCATCGATAAACTCAAAGAGCTGGAAAAAAATGGCGTTATCGGGTCTCTTCATTAAAACGTTCTAACTATAGGCCTACTCGCTGGTTTTTCCTGTTTAGCCGCGTAGACTGCGAGCGCGAGGGCCCAGAAGCGGTCGTCATGTGTACCTTGAGGATGGTTGAAGAGCAGCTTCCCCGACTTGGAGAGTTCGTACCTTTCCACGTTGAGTTCATGGAACAGATCGGGGTCGAAAGGAATGTGTAGCAATGGCCTCAGGCTCGTCTTGCTGCCTTCCTCGGTCACGCAATCTTCAGGGCATGAAGCCCTCCACTCCCCAGATAGTGCGTCGACATGGCCCTTCCATCCGCACATGGGGCAGACGGCGCTCCTCATCTGCTCTTTTAGGCATGTGGCCATGGCCTCTTTTGAGGCGTCTGTAAAGTTGATGCCAGTAAGGTTGCGGAGCCCCCCGTGTTCCATGTCCTCGACGATGTAATCGCCGACCCCCGTCTTATCAGCGTAGATAGCGCGTAGGGTGCGCCAATGGTCCTGGAGCCGCTTCATGTAGCCGATCACAGCCCCGTAGCTGGTCCCCAGGCGGAACCTGTGGCAGTGGCGCAGGTACAGGTGGCCATGGATCTTTTCCACCACCGCCACGACGGAGTAGTCGACGTGCTTCCCGAAGTCAACGCCAAGGTAGAACTCTCCCTTTTTACGGGCAGCCCCATGAGAATAGTTGATCCCACTGTCCTGAGCCAAGGCTATCAAGCTTACAGGCAACCAGACATCCAAGTCCTCAGTCCACTCGCAGAGCATCTCACGCCTCCACCGCCCAGAATCACCTGCAAGCTGCTTCTCGACCATCTCGACGATCTCGGGGCTCAGGGGCCCATGTGGCGGCAACGCCTCCGTGTAGACCACGCGATGAGTGCTGAACTGGTCGAAGGCAGCATCGTGAAACATGCTGTAGAAGACGCTGTCCCTGTTCCACGGCGTGGACTCGGCGATAAGATAGCCGTTCGTCGTATTCAACGAAAACAAGACGGCCGTGTAGAGGTCGAGATCATCCCGGATGAAGTTCGCCTCCATCAGATAGACGACCTTCGCCGTGTGGCCCCTGATCGTCTCAGGGACGGGAGACTCCACCTGGATCGCAGACCCGTTCCTGAACCGGATCACCGTCTTCAGCATGTTCCTCTTCCCCACGACGTAGTCGAAGAAACGGAGATCCAGCCCCCTCATCCTCTCCAAGTGCCCGTGGAGAGCCTTGAAGGCCACATTCTTCGCCTGATCATACTTCGGCGCCGTCACAAGGATCAGGCTCCCAGGATACCTGAAAGCGTACCAGAGCAGCTTCGCCATCCCGTTGAAGGTCTTCCCCGTCTGCCGGGCCTGAACGTTCGCGATAAAGTGCCCCTCATCCCTCAGGAAAGGATACATATACGCGTACGGCTCGTAACCCAGCCACGCCCGGCAGAA
>JAUWBQ010000202.1 GCA_030601645.1 Candidatus Bathyarchaeota archaeon
GTTAGGGACTGGGGGACCGTAGTCCAGCTTGGTTAAGATTCGCGCTTGGGGTGTGCGAGATCGTGGGTTCAAATCCCACCGGTCCCACCATCTGGTTTTTATGATGTTTTCCTTGGGTTATGAGCCCGTTTTTGTGCTGAATGGCCTAGGTTTTTGACCTGAATAGATCTCGAACGGCGGTGTTTTCGGGTTCCTCTCGACTAGGGGAGTGTTTTTCATAGGCAGACGTGTGACCCCCCCTCCCCCCTCTATCTGCGTGTGGTGGGGGCGTTAGCGCGCGGTATAGTTGTGGCCGCTTATAGCGGTTTTCTGGTGGGTTTGACCTGTTCTGAGTTGTTTACTGCTCGCGCGCGCTAACATTCGTGAGCTTGTTTCTATGAAGTTTTATATTTACCTAGGAAACATGGTTTTTTAATTAACGATAAGCTCCATGTAAGGTTGGGGTTAAGACGAGAAAGAGCAGTGCTACCCTCATCGTCGCCGTGCTATGGGCCCTATTGTACGGTGCCCAAGTCTCATGCGCTATCGAGACTGTGACGATAGGAGTAATATTTCCCTTAGAGGGAGCTCAAGAGACTCTAGGCCCCTTGGTTGACATGGCGGAGGAAGACATCAACGACTACATGGAGAGGCACAATCACAGCTACCGCTTCGAGTTCCTGATCGAGAACGCGGAAGGCCAGGTAGACGTACACCTCGAGAAGGTTCAGGAGTTCAAGTCCATGGGTGTCGACCTCATCATCGGCGGCGCCTTGTCTTCCCAAGCCCAGGGATCCCTCTCTTATGTTAACCAGAACGACATGCTGCTGCTGAGCCACGGCTCGAACAATCCCCTCCTCGGGATCCCAGATGACAACCTTTTCAGGTTGAGCCCCACCGTCATCTTTCAGACTCGCGCCATCGCCGAGATGCTCCGGAGCTATGGCATCGAGGCCTGCGTCGTCATCCAGCGCGCCGACGCCGTGGTCGACGACATCTACACCGCTTTGAAAGAGGAATATGAGGATCTGGGCGGAACCATACTCGGTAGGATCCGGTACGATATTGGGACCACCGATTTCGACGACTATCTACAGAGCGCTGAGAACATCGCGGCTCAGGCCGTTGAAAAGTATGGTCGGCACAGGGTTGCCGTCGAAGTCCTGGGCCTTGATGAGGTAGCCAGGATGGCTGCTCAGGCCGCGGACTTTTCAACGCTCTATAGTTTAAAGTGGTTCGGGTACGTTGGAACCGCGTTAGCGGACAGGATCCTCTCAGACGCGCCCGAAGAGGCCGACCACCTGAAGATCTTCAGCCCCATCATAGTGCCCCCGGACAACCAACAATACCAGAGCCTGTATGACCGGTACAGTTCTGTTATGGATCGGGGCCCAAACTTCTTTGAAGCCGCATTTTATGATGCCTGCTGGCTATACGCGCTCACCGTGGCTGAGGGCGACTCGGCTGATGCCATGGACGTCAAGGCACAGCTCCCCCTCCTCGCATCCCGATACGGGGGTGCGAGCGGAGAATGGGACCTAAACGAGGACGGCGACAGAGAGAGCGCCAATTACAATATATTGGGCTATGTCCTCGAGGACGGCGTCGCCGAACGCGTGAAATATGGGTACTACGATGCTAAAACCGGCCAGGTCGTCTGGGAGGCGGCCCTCAACAGGGAGCCCACCGCTGATGCGGACGGTCCTTACTCAGGCTACGTGGGAGACTCCATATCGTTCAGCTCGACGGGGTCCTCAGACCTGGACGGCACGA
This sequence comes from Candidatus Bathyarchaeota archaeon, assembly GCA_030601645.1. The sequence continues at coordinate 1,753 of JAUWBQ010000202.1, forward strand.
TACAGGAGTACAGGTGGGACTTCGGCGACGGCAGCGCGCCCTCCTATTCACAAGATCCGATGTACGCATACTCGGCTGCCGGGACATACACCGTGACCCTGAAGGTGACCGACGACGACGGCGCTAGCGCCACGTATACCACGTCGTGCACCGTGTCCGAGCCGGAAGCGACGGGCACTGCCTGGTCTATTGAAAGGATCGCGACGCTGATCACGATCGGTGGGGCCACAGTGGGCGTCGTCGGGTGGATGTTAAGGACTCGCTCCGAGCGCAGGAGGAGGGCCATATTGTACAAGGAACTCTTGCAGGGAGTGGACGGCATCTACACGCGTTACAAGATGAACGCCCGCCAGTGCGAGGCCGAGCTCTACAGGTTCAAGGAGCAGATGATAAGCGAGTTCAAGCAGGGCATGATCACCGAGGAGAACTACAACGTCTTGGACGGGAGGATAGAGGAATACCTCGCAGAGATCAGAGAGGAAATCCTAGGGGAGAGGCCCGAAGAACCTCAAAGTTGACTTTGGAGCCTCAAGCGCGCCTGCATGACCTTCTGGATCTTCATGAGCTTCAACAGGTTCTCGCCCAGGATGTCTATCTGAGCCATTCGTCTCCCCTCGTCAAATTTGGCAGGGGTAAGATTCAATTAACGTTCTGGGAAAAGCTGATCAGATGTTGATCAAGCTGGCGATCGTTAGTGAATAATAGCCAAAACAGGGAGAACAGCAGAGCATGTTTGAAAATCTCCATGGATATGGCCGCGACACGTTCACCAAATTGCTTTCTTGAAACTGAGGGTAAATCTTTTTAACCTAATATGGAAAATCAACATGGAACCACGATGAAAAAGCTAGAAGAGATCAAGATCATGCCCCTGTTCCCCATGGCCCCCGTCGCCGACCCCCAGACGTCCCCCGACGGGACCAGAGTCCTCTTCACCCACTCCGAGGTCAACATGAAGGAGGACAAGTACGACACCCAGATCTGGCTCCTAGACCTGAAAAAGAAGAAGCCCACCCAGTTCACCTTCGGCAAGGAGAACTCCTCCAGCCCCCGATGGTCCCCCGACGGGAAGAGGATACTGTTCACCTCCAACCGCCCCAGCCAGGACGACCCCAAGGCGGAGGACGAGAAAAAGAAGAAGGCCCAGCTCTTTGTCATCCCGGCCGACGGGGGCGAGGCCAGGCAGATCACCCAGATCGAGGAGGGCGTCCAGAGCCCCGCCTGGTCCCCAGACGGCAAGAAAATCCTGTTTATCGCCAAGGTCTTCAAGGGGGAGAAGGCCACCGAGAAGAGCGACGTCAAGATCATCCGCCGGATGAAGTACAAGCACGACGGGAAGGGCTTCTCCGTCGGGATGTACACCCACCTCTTCGTCGTCCCCTCCAAGGGGGGTAAGGCGAAG
>JAUWBQ010000043.1 GCA_030601645.1 Candidatus Bathyarchaeota archaeon
CCGAACAGGTTCTTGACCGCGCAGGTCAGCTTGGTGAGGGTGTGGGTCTTGAGCTTGGGGACGTTGAAGATGCCGTCGCACTCCAGGGCGAACCTGGGGAACCAGAACTCCTTCAACACCTCGCCCTCCTCGTTTACCATCTTCACCGGCTCCTCCCTGTCTAGAACGTTTATCTCCACCCCGGCCTCCCGACAAATCTCCCTGACGCCAAGGCCATCGAAGACGATGTCGGGCCGTGCGTAGGAGGCCATCGCGGGGCACTCCCCGACCACCGGCTTCGCACCGGCCTCCTCGATCATCTCCGCCAGGGTCATGAAGATACGAGGATCCGTGGTGGCCCCCTTATCGGCGGTTATCGTCGTGAAAAGATTGGGTTTGACGAGGTAGGATCCCCCGGGTTTCACGAACTCTCCTATCCCTCCGAGGAGCCCAACGGCCTCCCTGACGGCGTCCTCCACGCTCCCCTCGACCTTGACTATGGCGACCAGGGGCTTCATGGTTTACTGAATCCGCTCGGGAGATTAAAAGAAGAGCGGGTTGCGCCCGTTGTTAAGGTAAATATTGGATCGTTCGAAGAGGGATCACGATGAGCCCCTCCGATCAGCTTCTGATATTCGCGTACAACGCCGACAGCGGCTTCTTAGAGGCCCTGAAGGATGGGATGAGGAAGGTCGTCTCCCCCAGCACCTACCCCTGCAGGCTTTGCGCCCTCACGTACGGGCTGGCCACCATGAGGCCGCGCTGGAGGAGGTTCGTCGAGGGCTTGGAAGTTAAAGTAGAGTTCCTCCACAGGGACGAGTTCCGAGAGAGTTACGGAGAGGCGGAGGCGGGGTTCCCCTCGGCATACATAGAGGGTGAGAGCTTGAGATATTCATCGGCAGTGACGAGATGTATGCCACCGAGACCCTCGATGACCTGATGGCGTTGGTCGGGGAGAGGCTTGAAGAGCGGAGCCTAGAGTAAACCAACCATGGATTTTGGCGACTTGAAAAGTCTAGTTATTTGGAAAAAAGTAGGAAAAAATTCAGTCCTTGAAGGCGTCCGGGATGGGTATCGTCTTCCAAGTATCGATGAAGTCCACGAAGAACTTGACCCGCTCCTCGAAGCGCTTCCCCCCCTCCTCTGCGGAGGCGGTCCTCGGGTCGTTGATGCCGTAGACGCCGGTGGAGGTGAAGTCGATGTTCACAGGGGGCATGCAGGCGGATCTCACCTGGCTGACCACCTCGAAGTCCTCCCTGTCGGGGTCCATGAACTCGAAGAGCCTCGGGTGCATCTCCAAGGCGGGCTCCCAGCCCTCCAAGCGCCCCATCTCCACCAGCTCGGGGAAGAGATGGAGGGCGCTAGAGGTCTCCGTGGGCCCCGAGTGGACATCCCAGTAGCGCTTCTGCCTATCGGCCACCTCCTTAGCCATATCCGTGTCGCTGGGGCCGCTGGGAGTGGCCACCATCACGTTGTAGTAGTTCTTGGCCAGCCGGGCCGTGAGGTTGAAGATCTCCCTGTTGCCGCCGTGGTGGTTGGACATCACGAACCTCTTGACTCCGTGGTCGGCGAGGCTGGCGATGGTGTCCATCAGGATGGCGAGGAGTGTCTCCTCCCTGAAGGTGACTGTTCCCCTGAACCCCATGTGGTGGGGCGAGTACCCCGGCCAGCAGGGGTGGAATGCGACGCTGTTCGTCCTCTTCGCGACCGCGTGGACGAAGTGCCTAGCCCCGTGGCTGTCCATGCCCAGGGGGAGGTGGGGTCCGTGCTGCTCGATGGAGCCGACGCCTATGACCACGACGGGGGCGGGCTCGTTATCCAGCCAGTCCTCGAAGGCGGGACGGGTCAGCTCGTGGAGCCAGAACTTGCTAAGCTTTCCGTTCTCTGACAAATATCTCACCGGAGATACTGGGGCCGATCAAGATTTAACGGATTCTACCCCAATTACAGGCAGAACACCGAGATGGATACAGCCAAAACTATCCAAGGAGTGACCGAGCCATGAAGATCTACTTCGCAGCCTCCATCCGCGGGGGAGGGATCGACCCCGAGACATGCAGGGAGCTGCTCAATCATCTGAGGGGATACGGCAGGGTGTTCACGGAGCACATCTGCGACGAGGCCGCAGACCTGGACGGAGACTGGGGGCCGGACAGGGACATATACGAGAGAGACATCAGGTGGCTAAAGTCCGCAGACGTGGTGGTCGCCGAGGTCTCCCTCCCCTCCCTGGGGGTCGGCTATGAGATCGGGAAGGCGGAGGAATGGGGGAAACCGATACTCTGCCTGTACTGCACCAACTCCCCTGGGAAGCTGTCAGCCATGATAAACGGCAACGAGAACCTGCCCGTGAAGAAATATGGCGATCTTTCTGAAGCCTTGGTTCTCATCGATGACTTCCTGAAACACTCGCCTCCCTGAGCTGCCGATTAATCCCATTGGAGAATATTGAACAAGAAGATAATTGACATGGCCGGATCCAAGAAACGATTCGAGACGAACCTGAGGCGCTGGAACGAGCTGGTCGAGATCCACGCAAAATCCCGGGAATACGACCTGGAAGGATTCAAGGCAGGGGGATCCGCCCTCCACACCATCGAGCTCGAAGCCCTCGGAGACGTCTCGGGCAGGAGCATCCTCCACATCCAGTGCCACTTCGGCCTTGACACCCTGTCATGGGCGAGGCTGGGCGCACGGGTGACGGGGGTCGATTTCTCGGACAAGGCCATAGAACTGGCGAGGACGCTGAGCAGGGAGCTCGGGATCCCGGCTGAGTTCGTATGTTCGAATGTCTATGATCTACCCCAAGTCCTTGATGGGAAATATGACATCGTATTCACGTCTTACGGGGTGCTGTGCTGGCTGGACGATCTCGGGAGGTGGGGCGAGATAGTGTCCTCGTTCCTCAAGGAGGGGGGCACCTTCTTCATCGTGGATTTCCACCCGTTCTCATGGGTTTTCGACGACGAGGACCAAGAGGAATTGAAGATAAGATACAGATACTTTTCCACCGAGCCCGAGTATTACGATGTGAAGGGGACCTACGCCGACCTCGAGGCCGTCGTCGAGAACGTGGCCACATACGAGTGGCAGCACACCCTCAGCAATATACTGAACGCCCTCATAGAAGCTGGGCTCCGAATAGAGGAGGTAAAAGAATATCCATACTCGGCCTTCAAACATCTCCCGATGATGGAGGAATGCGAGGACGGATACTACAGATTCGCAAACTCGGAGTACGACCTACCCCTGATGTACTCGATCAAAGCCACAAAACAGTATAAACAGGGCAAAACGTTGGAAAAAAAGAGATAGAATCTATTTTCTCCTTAGCACCCGTCCGGCGAGGGCTCCCGTGTGCTCTCCATCCTTCAGCGTGAGGACGCCGTTCACAACGACGTGGTCGATGCCAATAGGATAACGCATGGTCGCCTCGGCGGGTACGAAGTCGTTGCCGTCCAGAACCGTCTCGGGGTCGAAGACCGCCAGGTCCGCCCACATCCCCGGGGCGATGAGGCCCCTGTCGCTGAGGGAAAGGATTCGGGCGGGCAGGGAGGTCATCTTCCTCACGGCCTCATGGAGGCCTATGACCCCCCTCTCCCTGGCGAAGCGGCCCAGGACCCTGGGGAAGGTTCCGTAGTGCCTGGGGTGGGGAGCGGGCGAGTGCCTCGCCAGTACGCTGTCAGGGGCGTGGACGGAGCCATCAGAGCCGACGGCGACCCAGGGCATCCTCATGAACAGGTCCACGTTCTCGGGGCTCTGGTTGAAGTTGACGAAGCCGAAGCCCCCCTTCAGCTCTCCCGCGGCCAGCTTCAGGGTGTGGGCCTTGAAGAGCTCGAAGATGGTGTCCTCCGGATTTTCACCCCGCATCTCGGCCACATCGGCTATGGTCTTACCCACCAATGACGGGTCGAGGGAGTAGGTGGAGATCAGGGCCGCCTCGGGGCCGCTCCGGTCCTCCATCGAGGCCACCAACCCCTCCTGGATTTTAGGTGCCACCTCCGGGTCCACGAGCCTCTTGGCCAAGGCCTCGAGGCCCCCCTCGTTGGCCCATTTGGGGATCCAGGCGCCCGGGCCGGTGCCGCTGGCCCTGTAGGGGTACTGGTCGGCGGTGACATCGACGCCCTCCTCCCGCGCCTCCTCTATCATCTCTACGAGCCTTGGGCCCTCGTGCCAGAAGCGCTTGGCCAGGATCTTGAAGTGGGAGATGTTGACGGGGATCCCGGCCTCCCTGCCGATGCGGATGATCTCCTCGATGGCCCCTACGGGGTCGCCCCGGTCACCCTCGTCCCGGATGTGGCTGGTGTAGAAACCCCCGTACTCTGCGGCGACCTTGGCGAGCTCGATGACCTCCTCGGTCTCGGCGTAGCTCTGGGGATCATACCTGAGGCCCGTGGTGAGACCGAGACAACCCGCTTCCATCGCCGTCGCCACCTCCCTCTTCATGGCCTCAAGCTCCCCCGCGGTGGGAGCCCTCATCTCCATCCCCATAACATACCGGCGGATGGTGCCGAATCCGACGAGGGGAGCGACGTTAACCGAGATGCCCTCCTCCAGCCTCTTGAGATATTCGTCGACGGTGGACCAGTCGACCTCGACGCCCCCCTCCTTCAGGTAGGGGCTACGCCGGAGAATATTCTCCCTCATATCGTCGTTGAGGGGGGCCGCCCCGCCGCCGCAGCTTGGGAATACGAGGGTGGAGACCCCCTGCTTGATCTTGTTCTCGGCCTTCCTCTCGACAAGCAGGGGGAAATCTGAGTGGTCGTGGAGGTCTATGAAGCCGGGGCTGACGGCTTTCCCGGAGATGTCCAGGATCTCTGCGGCTTCTCCTGAGATCTGGCCGACCTCGATGATGCGCCCGTCTTTGACGGCGATGTCCCCTTTAAACCAGGGGTTGCCAGCCCCGGTGTAGATCATACCGTCCTTCAAAATCAGGTCGAACATGTGGATCAGTAGAAATTCACCACGGACTGATATATATTATAGCCCTGCATCGCCCTCTCTCGGGCGAGGAGATCCAGGGCTTCGCGCCGGATCCGGTTGCGACGGCTCAGGACAAGGAATGAGGCCTCACTCGAGGACAGAGGGTTGTCATTCCGTCCAACTTTTTCTGAATTTACTCCGTCGACGACTGCTGTTGATATTGATTTTTTTTCTGTCGTTCCACTCGATTTACTTAGTATTTAGTAGTAGCGGGTGTACTCAGTAGTAACGTTTATATTTGTTACTAAAAACCCCTTCCTTGGAGAGGGTGGATTGAAGACCCTAAAGATAACGGACGAGACCCACAAATTGTTGACCATGGTGAAGGGGGAGATCCTGGCCAAATCCGGTGACGCCAACCTCACCTACGACGACGCCATCAAAAGAATGATAGAATTATGGAACGAGGAGAACGAGAGGAGGGGGGCCTCCTCGTTCCTGAGGGCCTATCACTTCGCCCGGTTTAGATGGTGGTCCCGGCTCGACTTGGAGAAGGTGTCCGAGGAACTGGGCGAGAAATACGCCGTGGAGTGGTCCCGGGGGCCAGAGTCGGAGACCGAGATAGATCTGAGGAAGGAAGAGCGGACCATCCTCAATGTGAAGGCTGACACCCTAGGTGCTTACCTCGACATCTATAAGGTGGTCATGTACCAGAGGGAAGCTGCGCCCTTCACGGCCAGGGATGTGGAGTTGAGAGAGAGGCTCTTCGAGATGTACAACCGGGACAGGCCCACGCCTTTCCCCTGGCAGTATCTGGAAGAGCCGAAGTTCGTCGCTCTAGATGAGCCACAGCCGACAGAGGCCTGAGACCTTTTTTTCTAACTCCTATCGAAATAGATGTTCTTTCCTTCGGCGGAGATGGGGATCCCCACAACGATGTCTGCGTCCATGAAGCCCAACTGCTTGGCGGCGACGCCCACCGAGTACATCAGCCGGTTATCCGCGTTGAGCTCAGCGGCGAGTTTTGCTGCAGATCCGAGGGCTATCCCCAGATCAACGGTGTGCCAGACACAGAGAGGGCCGACGAAGTCCTCCCCCTTTCGCTTCTCGGCTCCCATGAACTCGGCACACGTGTCGTAACCACAGGCGCCGCAGTTCAGGGGGTTCTCGGGCCTCTTTGGCGTGGTTCCCTTGACGCCTATCAAAACGAGGAGGGGAGAGTCCCTCAAGTTACTCGCGTCTCTCTCGAAGAATGTGAGAGGGTTCCGCTTGTCCTTGTACAGACTGGCCATCTTGTCGGCGATGACATCCTTCTCATCGCCGCTCACGACCGCCGTCACTATCTCGTCTACGCCCCTGGTCTTGGGCGCGGTCCTCGCGGCTACTGCCATAAGCTCGGCAACCTTGCTCAAGCCCCTTTTTTCCATTTCATTAGAATCTAGTATAGGCATGACAGATCTCCTAGTAACAAGTTCACGAACATGTGAAAAAATTTTAGGTATGGTGTTTCTTCACACCTTTCATCAGGCATATGGGTCACTGGGCGCGCCGTGGGTTGGGATGTCCCTCCAGATCATATCCCAGACATAGCTTTCTACGAGGTTCAAGAGGAACTTGTGGCGTAGTATCCAATCTTCATACATCTTCTCACATGCGGGCGACTGTTCTACTTGTTAGAACGATCGATCGACGATTTTTAACGATCGTTCTAAAGCATGGTAATATAATTCAGAGGCCCGCCTGTATTGCCCGACGAAGAAATGAAGAACAAACAACAATACATCTCCGTCATCGCGATCTGCCTGTCGGTCATCCTGGCCGGGGCGATAATCGCCTACAAACCCCAACCAGCCGAGGAAGACGATAGCCTCTTCAAGTTCCCTGCCGGCATACCCCCCTCGCTGGGGAGCATGTCCGCAGTCGCCTTGAGCGACGAGCAGGTGAACGCCATCCTGGTCTCTGGGTCCGGGAGCGCCTCGGCCCAGGCCAATCAGGCCACACTGACACTGGGAGCGTGGACCGAGGATCCGGTCGCCTCTGAGGCCGTCGAGGACAACGCGGTGCTCATGACGTCGGTCATCGACGCCGTCAAGGCCCTCGGCATCGGGGAGGACAAGATCAAGACAGTCCAATACAGCGTAAGCCCCAACTACAACTGGGAGACGAGGACCGTCACCGGCTACAGGGTCACCAACATGATCCAGATAGAGGTGGATGACATCGACCTCGTCGGAAGCGTCATCGACGCGGCCGCTGGGGCCGGCGCCAACAGCATCCAGGGCATCTCCTTCGGCCTCTCAGAGGATGTCGCAGAAGACCTCGCGGAGCAGGCATACGTCCTGGCCCTACGGAACGCCCAGGGGAAAGCCGACCTAATCGCAGAGACCCTAGAGCTGGAGATCACAGGAGTCCTCTCGGTGAGCGAGAGCGTCTACTACCCCTACACGCCCTACAGAAGTGTTGTGGCCGAGGCCTCCTTCGACGCCGGTTATGCACCCACCCCAGTCATCGAGGGCTCCCTGAGCGTCTCGGTTTCGGTCCAAGTGGCCTTCAGCTTCCAATAGATCGCGAAAAACCAATCCCTTTTTTATTTTTTCAACGTGATAGGTTGTACAAGGTGGACTGGATTGTACAAAGTCGTCTTCACCGTAGTCGAGGTGAACGAGCCCAAGAGCTTGGACGGAGAGCCCGCCCACGTCGCAGGTCCCTGCAAGGTCTACGAGGTGGGGGATAGGATCACCGTCACGGGCAACACTGGAAGGCTCGTGCTCGGGGAGACGGACAGCGTCTGCCTCGCCGCCTTCAGCGCCATCCTCCCCCTCACCTCGGCCTTCTGCAGGGAGGTCACAGAGCCCTGGGATTATATGGACAAGATCAAGTACTTCAGCTGCCCCGACTCGGAGCGCCCCATCGTGTTCAAGGTGGAATGGGTCCCCGTCGAGCAGGGTGAGGTCCCCCTCCGCTAGCCCCCTCTCTCCTCAGGTGGCTTCACGTTCCTGAACATGAAGTAGAGGCCAATATCGTAGGCGGCCTTCAGCCCCCCAGCGAACAGGAATGGGAGAGACGTCCCCAGGAACTGCATCATGAACCCCGAGATGCTCGGCCCCAGGGCTGAGGTCAGGCTCCGGGGGAGGTTTATGAGGCCGGCCACCCTGCTCCTCTCCTCGGGCTTCACGATGGCCATGACGTAGGACTGCCTCGTCGGCACGTCCATCTGGGAGAGCAGCGACCTGCCCACGTAGACCGCTGAGGATGCCGCGAGGTTGGGCATCCAGGGGATGGTCATGGTCATCACGTTCGCGGGGAGGTGACTGTAGACCATGGTGTTGATGAGGCCGATCCGCTCCGAGATCCGGGCCGCGAGCATGAAGGACAGCGCCGCCAGCAGGCTGGAGGCCGCGAAGATGGCACCAATTGTGTCCATGCCCAGGCCGAACCGGTCGAAGAACCAGTAGGAGACCAAGCTGTTGGTGACGAAGCCGCTGCCCAGGGAATCTAAGCTGAATAGGAGCGAGATCTTCAGGACAAAACTCTTGGTCTCAGGCGAAAGGGGAGGAGATTCCTCCGACGCCTGCTCCACCTCCACCTCATCGGATAGGAGCAAGTAGAGCATGACAACCACACCGTTCATGAGGGCGTAGATCCAGAACATCCACCTGTACGCAGCCACCGGAGTGAGGCCGAACGCGCCCTGAAACAGAACCACGGCCCCCACGAAGAAGGACCCAGCTGAGGTGGCCACGGAGTTCAGCGTGCTCCTGATCGCGTACATCCGGGTCCTCCTCTCCTCTGGGCAGGACTGGGCCAGGATCACTCTCTCAAGCATGTTGGCGGGGCCGAAGCCTCCCCTGTACCCCAGGGTCGAGACGATCGCGACCGGGACAAGTACGAAGGGATTAGACACCATCGCGAAGACGACGCCGGACAGGACGGTGATCATTCCGAAGAACACCATCATCCTCCGCCGGCCCATCCGGTCGGCCATGAAGCCAGCCACGGTGTTGAAGATCGTCGAGCAGAGGAGCCCCCCCGTCAAGACGAGGCCGATCTGCCAGAGGGGAAGCCCGATCAGACTCAGGTAGATCGCGAAGAATATTGAGACGAAGCTCGCGGAGAAAGACTGGAAGGGCCTAGCCGACAGGAGGATCTTACCGTCCCTGGAAAGCCAGCTGATCAGACGTAGGACCTCCTATGGTCGCCCACCGAGATCTCCTTGAGCCCTGGCACGATACCGTGCTATGATCTCGGGCTGGCGGCGGATGTTCTCCATGTTCTCGACTACTATAGTAGAGTAAAGGTTTCCCCAGGAGAGATCGAGGTCAGCCAAGCGGCTCAGGCCCTCCTTACCCTTGAAGAGAGCCGCCTCACAGTCCGGTGTACAAGGGAAGAAATAACCAACGTAGTAAGCCATGGGATCCACCTCTCCTGCCCTCAGAGATTCCTCCAGCTGCGTTGCGGCCCGCTCCTCCACGTTGAGGCCTCCCTCCCGGTCAGATGCGTAGGCGTCGACGCAGCATTCGGGGTATCCGAGGATCTCCCCCAGATCCCTGAGCCAGGAGCCCTCGAACTCCTCGGGGTACGCGAGGCGGACCCTGTCCATCCCGGGAGACGCCCTGGCGTAGGCCCTCTTCCTGATCTTCTCCCGTTCCTTCATCAGCCGCTTGAGTTCTCCGCCCAGGCGTCTCTCCTTGAAAACGTACACCTCCTGAACGGTCGGCCTGATGTCCACGATCCTCGTCCTGAGCCTCAGGGTGTCGGCCCAATCCAAGTGGGCCTTGTACTGTTCTGAGGCTTTTACCACCTGGTTGTAGGCGGCCCTCATCTCTTTCTTCAGGGAGGCTATGGCTGCCAACCTTCTCTTGGGGTCGGGTTCCCCCTTGATCTGCCCCATCTTGGGGGACATCATCCTGTCGATGGTCGAACCCATTTCCTCGGCGCTTGGGAGGTCTACGGGAATGGTGGTCTGGGAGCAGGGTCTCATCCCCAATTGGACTAGGAGATAGTTCTCCACCTTGACCCTGGTCTTGAGCCGGGGGTCCTCCTTGAGCTCTTGGAACCATCGTACGTCGCTCATAGCAGATTACCGCCTTTACCCTTAGGTCAGCTTTGGTGCCTTAAAATGTTCGAGAGATGATCATGGGGTCACCTGGGCTCCGATAAATAAAAAGAAAAGGGGGTTTGGTCTCTACATCGGAATTATCTTCAGTACCTGCAGGAAGAATTGGGCTCTTCCGGTGAGCATGGTGAACCTGAAGAGGACGGTGTTGCCGAAGTACGCTCCGAGGCCGATCATGATGAACAGGCGTCCTATCCTTGTTGGATGCTTGAATATTCCAGCGTGCTCGTAGGTCAGCAGGAAGTACATGACGGAGCAGATCAGCCCCACGGCTATGTAGAGGAAGTTTATCCATGCCATCATGTCTCCGCCCGCTGGAGCCGTGATCGTGGAGATCGTGGCGTCGAGTATGTTGGGCTTGATGGTTCCCCTCATGCCGAGGCCGAATCCGGCGCCGACCAGCAGTGCTATCGGGTACCGGCTCATCCAGCGGTAGTCGGGGGATAGCAGCGTGTAGATCATAGCTCCAATTATCAGGGGGATGATGTAAATGATTTTGCCCTGGAGCATCGGCGTGATGGCGGTGTTCACGAGGTACTGGAGGTTCATTATGAGGCTTATCGAGATCATGATCCCGATGAAGGTGTGCTCTGCGAACCGGTACACGGGGTTCTCCTTGTAGAGAGGATAGCTGTAGATCATAAGCATGAACAGCCATCCCATCCATAGTCCGAGCAAATCAGGCATTGCAGTTGGGTATGCCATATCATCTACCTCCCTTGCCTCTAGTCGCTAGATAGCCGACGTTCGCCAGTATTATGGCCAGAACGACCAGTACGTGTGACACGTTGATGCTGTCCATGGATGTCGTCGCCTCATCTAGTTCACCGATGAGCTTTTCAAGCTCGGCGCCTCCTCTGGAGCCGACGCTGAGGCCGAAGTAGTTGCCCGCAAGCCACAGGGGCATCCCGCTGGATCCCAGCATGGCGATGCCTATCTCGGCGAGGCGGGTTCCGTGTGGACCCTGCCACTGCCTTAGGAAGTATGAGCCCCAGTCGCCTGTGTCTGATGAGAGCACGAGCTCTATATCCTGCCAGCCGTTGACGTCCTTCATCATGGGTATATCGTCCAGAGGTGTAC